>VGLT01000019.1 GCA_016866635.1 Candidatus Uhrbacteria bacterium | reverse complement strand
TTGGTTGGACCCGCTCTCACATTTATTGCCCTCCTTGCGACGAGGCCATTTCCAAATCTCTATTCAATCATTGCGACATGTGGGTCACTCTTAAGTGCAGTTCTAGTGACTTGGAGCGTCCTTCGACTCATGCGCGCGACGCTCGCCCGTCATGAAAAAGTCCAGCTCCCCAAAGACGAGGCACGCTCCGCTTGGTCCCTTTTCTTTCCCTTTTTATGGATCGGTATTCTCAGCGGATTGGCAAGTATCGGCGGCTTTCTCCTATTTGTTCTGCCAGGCATTTGGTTGGTAGTGGTATTTAGATTTGCCTATTACTTTTTATTTTTGGAAGATCGTCGTGGGACCCAAGCCCTGGCGGCCTCCGCTGCATTGGTAAAAGGGCATTGGTGGAAACTCTTTTTTCGCATGCTCATCATGGGACTCATGTACGTGATACTGGCGTTGGCTCTTGTATCAATCATCACGGGCTTCATTGGGGCAATGGCCGGTGCGGCAAAATTTAACCTGCTCGTGCGAGTGAACTTTCAAGATATTGACCCCATCGTGAGCACGGCCCGCCATCTTCTGAGCGCCCTGGGAGAGATGATCTTCTTGCCTCTGTATGTTGCGGGAGAAGTGATCATCTTCAAATCACTCCGCTCATCAATAAAACAGTAAAACAGGTGAGGTCTTGATCTATTTGCTGTCTCGCTGTTTTTCTGTTTTACTGTTTTACTGACTATGCTCCTCCCCATCATCGGCTTGGAAATTCATGTACGTTTGAAGACCAAGTCCAAGATATTTTGTGCGTGCCCAAACGTTCCAGAAGACACGCCCATAAATACGGCGATCTGCCCTGTTTGCACGGGTCAACCGGGGGCACTTCCGGCCGTGAATGATCAGGCGATTCGTTTAGGCGTCCGGACCGGACTTGCTCTAGGCTGTACCATTCCTAACACCGCTCACTTTGATCGTAAAAATTATTTCTATCCTGATTTGCCAAAAGGATATCAAATTTCGCAATATGACTTCCCGATCTGTATCAATGGCATGATGATGATTGAGGACCGTAGAATTGGAATTACACGTGCGCATTTGGAAGAAGATGCGGCTAAGAATATTCACGATGGTGGGTCTGGAAAAACACTCGTCGATTTCAACCGTGCCGGCAATCCACTACTCGAAATTGTGACAGAACCAGATTTTCGCTCACCCGCAGAAGCAAAACTCTTTCTGCAAGAACTGCAAGCCATCCTACGCGCGATCGGCGCGTCAGATGCTGATATGGAAAAGGGGTATATGCGTTGCGATGCCAACGTATCATTGTTAGAGATAGATGAAAACGGACAGCGTCTGGGAAGTGGGTTGAACCCAAAAATTGAAATTAAAAACCTCAACTCGTTTCGCGCGGTGGAACGAGCGCTCATGTATGAAATTGAACGTCAACGAGGTGTGTATGAAAAAGGCGAAATCCCCCAAGGAGCAACTCGTGGATGGGATGAGAACAAAGGAGAAACATTTGAACAGCGGTTGAAAGAAACGAGTGCAGATTACCGCTATTTTCCTGAACCCGATCTGCCGCCACTGGATTTGACCAGCATTCGTGAAGAAGAAAAAGATCTCCCTGAATTACCGAGTGAGAAGCGTTTTCGCTTTATGGATGAATATGGGTTCTCCGCCGAAGATGCAAAATTCTTTGTGAGCGATGAAGCATGGTCGGCATTTGCTGAACAGGTCATGAGCGAGCTAAAGGAGTGGAAGGAAATGAAACATCCTGCAAAGCTAGCTGGTGGGTGGATGACGAGTAAGTATACGGGGTTGCTGGCGCAGAAGCATCTATCTTTATCAGATAGTAAAATCACTCCAGAAAATTTTGCCGAGCTTTTGAAACTCATCGACGATGGATTAATCAATAGCGCGAACGCTCAAAAGCTTCTCGCGCTCATGATCGATACCGGCTCTGATCCATCACATCTGCTTGAAGAACATCATCTTGGACAAAATGAAGACCCAGAAGTACTGACCAAAACGGTCGCCATGATTATTCAGCAAAACGAAGATCAGGTGAAGCAGGTTAAAGCAGGAAAATTGGGGGTCATTAAATGGTTTGTCGGAGGTGTCATGAAAGCAACCGAGGGTCGCGCAAATCCAGAAAAAGCCGAAGCGGAAGTACGGAAACAGCTTGGGGTATAAAACAAAGACCGCGGCTCCTCTCCAGGGAGCACGCGGGCTAGGGTTGAGTCATCTCGGCGAGGATTGCGCGAATGCATTGTGCTGCGACTTCGGAGCTTGCGGCCTGGCCATCCATCGACCAGGCGTCGCCGTTTTCCATGTAGCAGATCGAGCGGCACGTGTTAGCCTCCTGATCACGGTAGCTCAACGCCACAACACAGAAATCTCCATGAAGTTCGCGGAACCACACGAGTTCGCGGCCTCGGATGCCGTTTTTTTGACAGATGACGTCTCGGTCATCCATCAAACTACGAGCATCGTCGGGGACGATCCGTGCCTCGTGGAGAAGTGCCAAGAGCAGTTTCCATGCGGCCAAGGCCGCAGGATGATTTCCGAAACGGAACATCGCGGCCTCCGATCAAATGGATGGGCAACAGCATCTCTCATCTGAATCAAAATGTCAAGGATATTCCAAAAAACAAAAACTCCCTCTTGCGAGGGAATTTTTGTTTCGAATATTACATTCGAGGGGCGCGTGGAGCGCGTTCTTCCATTGGGCGGGCTTTGTTGACCGCGATGCGACGACCACCCATATCGGAGTCGTTGAACATCGAGATCGCCTTATCAGCCGCCGCGTCATCCGCCATCTCAACGAAGGCGAAGCCGCGTGGACGATGGGTCTCACGGTCCATTGGGATGAACACAGAAACCACTTCGCCAGCCTGGGAGAAAAGTTGTCGAAGCTCCTCATCCGTTGTGCGGTAAGGAATGCCTCCGACGAACAATTTCGTGGGCATGCTATAGGTTGAAATTGCCCTATTCGAACAATTTCATCTCAATTGTCTAAGGGATATTCGTCTGCGCATGACCCTTCCCCGACCAACGGACGGACCTTCGCACGTACTATCCATTCATAGTTTCTCATATTTTTATATTCTTGTCAACGGGCTTTCTCCATAAAGAAAATCCCTTCGTCTCAGCGTAGGGATTTTCTTTTTTCCTCTAACAAAGGTACGGGACAAGCGACTAACGCTTCTTTTTCTTACCACCCTTCTTTGTTGCCTTCTTCTTTGTTGCCTTCTTCTTTTTTGCCATGATTACCATCCTCCTTTCTATGTTAAAAATTTTTTTCGCACTCTAAAGATTGATTAGAGGCGATGTCGTAGCGACGGAGACGAGCGTCGATCAACGATCACGAATAAAGTATAACACACATAGAAATAAAGAACCAAGAATCAAGATTCAAGAATCAAGATTCAGTCTGTCAAGAGTCTGACGATGCAAAAGTTTTTCGATTAAAATAAACTTGCTTGTTGTTCTTTTCTTTTTGTTCCTTCATCTTCTCGCAACGAGACCACTCCATACTCACCATCATATCCGGGACGGATCTGTATTTCTCCTGCACGCATGCGACAAATGGATTCGACAATCTCTGGAGTCGTGATGCGTGTTAATTCTGATTCGGGGAGATCAAGCAATACTCCAAACTCCGATCGGCCATCGCTCAAGATTCGATCCATCTCCGCCTTCACTGTTTTTGATGCTTTGCCGACCCCCATCGCCCCTCCTATCAATTCCGCCAACGGAACAATGGAGCGATAAGGAGTGGCGTCTTTTGGCTGTTCATCCAAGGGGCGATCTGCCAACCGATCCACACGATTGAGCACGCCTACCACTAAAGGCTTCCCGCATTTTGGACAGATCCCTTTGAGCTTTTTAGTCTGTGCCGGCTCACACCAAAACCTGCAGACACGGTGCCCATCCACATGATACTTCCCCTCTTCTGGAAAAAACTCTATTGTCTCGATAAATTTTGTTCGATCGCGCTCAACCAAAATGCGCCGCAACTCTTGATACCCAGGTTCCGGCATTTCAAACACATTCGCCTCGCGCCCAAGATTATCGAGCGAGTGCGCATCAGAATTGGAAACAAGAAAAATCGAATCAAGCTGTTTTAAGCGCCAATTCATTTTTGGATCCGAAGACAAACCCGTTTCGATCGCAGGAATATACTTGGTCATTTCCCCAAAACATTCTTCCAAGGAATCAAAACCGGATTGAGAACCAAACACAGCAAACCAAGGTGTCCAAGCATGTGCCGGGATCAACAATCCCATGGGATCAGCTTCGAGAACATGTTTGAGCAGCTCCTCTGAATCAAGACCGATGATCGGTCGCCCGTCACTTTTAAGATTACACCCACGCGCCTGGAGCGATGCGATCAGGTGGTCAACTCCTGCTAAATGCGAAAACAAAATAATGTGATGGACTCGTCGCGTCTTGCCATGACGTTTGTATATGCAGGAAATTTCTGTTGAAAGGAGAAAGCGCGTGGACGAAGATTGATCTTTTAATTGAAACGCTCCTCCATCGATCGGCTCGAGCTCACGTCCAATCTCCTCGCGCCAGGCCGGGTGGGTAAAATCTGAGGTGCCAACAAATTGAATCCCCTTGCGCTCGCACATCTTGGCAATATTTTTTATGGTCAGTTCTTTGGAACAGGCGCGAGAATATCTAGAATGGAGATGAAAGTCGGTAATGATTCTCATAGAAACAGGAAAACACTCATGGCTGAAACACTCGGCTCGAAAGGATTTGATTCGTCGCTGGTCGATACAAAACGATGGTGTCTTGGTAGGTCGCGACCACGTCTCCGCTTTTGGCACGTGAATAAAATGAGGGGTTTATTTGCTGTAAACTTGGCAGTTCTTCTACGGTAATTTCATGACGAGTGAGTGCTCCTGGCGGTAAAAGGGATTTGAACTCGGATCGATCAAGACGTTGATAGATCGAGAGGAGGAGAAACGCGACCATCATGCCGCCCACGATGATGAGCGTCATGATATGTTTGCTTTGTTCGGGAAGTTTTTTTATGACCGGACGAAACATTGGCATAGGTTGATCCATGCATCGACGGACAAATCTTCTGCACGAACCTTAGGATTCAAACCCAGTTTCTCGAATACGGATCCATCCGTCAAACCAAGATTAGAAGACAACAGTTTGCGCGGGTGTGCAAACCCTTTTTTCGCCAGAGCCATTATCTGTTCAGCCTGGGCGTCGATCTGTTTTGGAATGATTTCTAAAATTGCAGATTCAACCTTTGGCGGAGGATAAAAGGCGCCCGCAGGCACACGTTTGATGATGCGCGCTTTATGACTAGCAAGGCCGACCATTAATGAAAGCAGAGAGGTCTTTCCATCCTTTGCGATCACTCTTTCTGCAACCTCTCGTTGAACTAACACGACGAGCTTTATCGGCGGGTGGGTTGACCAAAGAGCCTTACGGAGAGCGAGCGAGGTGATACTATAGGGAAGATTCGCTATTAATTTCCACGATTGGCCAGCAACGAATTCCATCCAGTCTAATTTTGCCGCATCGCCATGCACAACAGGCACGGATAATTTTTTTAGATACTCGACTAAATGTCTATCCTGTTCAATCGCCGTTACGATTGCCCCTCGATCGATCAGCTCACGTGTTAAAACCCCAAGTCCAGGACCAATCTCCAGCACTCGCTCCTCTTTTTGAATGTCTGCGGTCTCGACAATCGTCTGCAAAATATTTTTATCAATCAAAAAATTTTGTCCCAAACGTTTGTTTGGGCGTCCGCCAAAGGAAGCAAGAGCCGCTTTGATCTCTGATGGTTTCATAGCCTAATCGCGCCTTGGCGCCGGATCTCGATCGTTCCGTCATCGTGGCATCGAACCAACGTTGAGCTCTTTCGTTTAATGAGCTTACCGCCATTGATCACAAAAGGGATTCTTTTACCAAAAATTTTTAACACCTCTTCTGTGGAACGTGCTGGCTCCTCTCCGGATCGATTAGCGGAAGTAGCGATAATAGGAAAACCAAATCCTCGTGTGAGTTTTTGAACAATAGGTGACGAAGAGATACGAATCCCAACGGTTCCCTTTTTATGTTTGGCTGGCAAAATCAGACTCAGAGGCCCAGGCCAATATTTTTTTGCCAATGTCAAAGCAGGGCCACGTAAAACGGCGACTTCTCTCACCTGCGCAAACGAGGATGCAACGAGCAACAAAGATTTATCCTTTGGTCGTCCTTTTAATCTCACGATTTGTTTTACCGCTTTCGCATCTCGCGGATCACAGCCAAGTCCATATACGGTCTCTGTTGGGAATGCGATAACCTTGCCTTGCTGTAGAAATTCTATCGCTGATTTTATTTGATTATGTTTCATGACGAGCATTCCATCTTAAATATCCCTCAATGAATCGATCCAGGTCTCCATCCAGGACCGCATCCGTATCTGCCGTTTCTACATCTGTCCGGTGATCTTTTACCATATGATATGGATGCAGGACGTACGATCTGATCTGATTCCCCCACTCCGCACTTTGATATTCCCCCCGTAATTTCTGCTTTTCCTTTTCCAATTCCTCTTCTTTGAGCTTCAACAGCTTCGCCTTCAAAATCTTCATCGCCATCTCTTTATTCTGTGTCTGTGATCGCTCGTTCTGACAGGAAACGGTGATCTTGGTTGGCACGTGGACGATACGTACCGCGGAATACGTGGTATTGACTGATTGTCCACCTTTTCCCCCGCTCATAAAGGTATCAATGCGCAAATCTTTTGCATCAATGTGCATGTCTACATCTTCATCAATTTCTGGGACCACCTCAATCAGCGCAAATGAGGTTTGGCGAAGCGCATCTGCATTAAATGGTGATTGGCGGACAAGTCGATGCACGCCGTGCTCCCCTTTCAAGTGACCGTACGCATATCGACCTCTCACCATAAAGGTCGCGGATTTTATTCCCGCTTCTCCTCCTCGTGACTCATCCAGCAATTGAACACTCCATCCTTTTTTCTCGGCATACCGAAACACCATGCGTAACAACATCTCGGCCCAATCCTGTGCGTCCGTTCCTCCGGCTCCGGCGTGAATCGCGACAATCGCATTGCTCCCATCATGTGAGCCAGAGAAAAGGAGCGAGAACTCTAGCTCCATATATTGCTTCTCCATTGCCTCAAGCTTTTGATCCAATTCTTGATTCATTGATGCATCCTTGTCTTCCATCGCTAATCTCGTTACTTCCTCCAACTCAAGCAGTCTCATACGCAAATCCTGCCAGCGGTCATGCTCCTTTCGCAGATCTGCCAACTTCTGACTTTCACGCTTAGCCCGCTCCGGATCAGACCAAAAATCCGCCGCCAAAGCCTCCTGTTCCAAAACGGCAATCTCCTTCTTTACTTCATCCAATTTTAAAACCTCCCAAGCTTCTTGAATCTTGGTCCGCAAGGCATCGATCCGCTCTACGAGCTCATGCAACATGCACTAGAGCTTAATGTATTTTGCTGTATTTGAAAAGACGACCCGCAGGTCGTCTTTTTCTTAAAATCCCATCCCACTACCCATGCCACCCATCCCTCCGTGGCCATGCGCATCAGCCGGTTCCTCTTTCTTTGGCTTCTCAGAAATGACACATTCCGTCGTGAGGAAGAGTGCCGCGATACTGGTGGCATTTTGCAAAGCAGAACGTGTTACTTTGGCCGGATCAATGATCCCCGCTTTCACCATATCCTCGTACACATCTGTTTCTGCATTGTAGCCTTCTGCCCCTGAACGCTTCTTAACCTCTTCTGCCACAACCGCCCCATCCTTACCTGCATTCTCTGCAATCACGCGTACTGGCGCTTCCAAAGCCTTTTTCACGATCGCAACCCCTGTCACCTCATCGCCCTTGGCATCCATGCTTGATAAAGCCGACACCGCACGCAGCAGAGCAACTCCACCTCCAGGGACAATCCCCTCTTCCACCGCTGCTTTGGTTGCAGCAATTGCGTCTTCAATACGGTGCTTTTTTTCTTTCATTTCAACTTCGGTTGCGGCCCCAACCTTAATCACACCAACGCCACCAACTAATTTGGCCAAACGTTCTTGTAATTTTTCACGATCAAACTGTGAGTCCGTCGTTTCCAGCTGCTTCTTGATCGCATGTGCCCGCGCTTCGATCTGCGCTTTATCGCCCTTGCCATCAACAAACGTCGTTGTATCTTTGGTTGCAATCACTTTTCGTGCCGAACCCAAATCAGCTAATTCGATGGAATCGAGCTTGCGTCCCAAATCTTCGGTCACAAATGTTGCGCCTGTCACAATCGCGATGTCTTGCAACATCTCTTTACGACGATCGCCAAACCCGGGAGCTTTCAACGCAAGCGCATGAAAGATTCCGCGCAATTTGTTCACGACCAATGTCGCTTGGGCTTCTCCATCCACATCATCTGCAATGATCACTAATTCCTTCTTGCCTGCTTTCAACACTTTTTCCAAAACAGGCAACAAATCCTGAACGGAAGAAATCTTTTTATCCGTGACAAGAATCGGTGCATCCGAATATTCCGCCTCCATACGATCCTGGTTGGTCACCATGTACGGAGAGGTATATCCTTTATCAATACGCATCCCCTTCACTACCTCCATTTCCACACCAAAAGATTGTGACTCTTCCACCGTGATCACGCCGTCGCGACCCATCTCATGTACGGCGGACGCGATAATCTTTCCAATCTCACGATCGTTGGCGCTGATGGAGGCCACATGCTCAATTTTGTCACCGGTGACCGGTTGAGCGATCTTCTCTTTTAGCTCTTTGACCACGGCGTCCAAAGCTTTTTCCATGCCACGCTTCACTGCGAGTGGGTTGGCACCGGCGGTAATGTTTTTTAACCCTTCTGCAATCATGGCTTGAGCCAGTACGGTTGCTGTTGTCGTCCCATCTCCCGCCACATCATTTGTTTTAGATGCAACTTCTTTCACCAACTCTGCACCGATGTTTTCTTGCTTGTCTTCAAGTTCAACTTCCTTTGCAACCGTCACCCCGTCTTTTGTAATCGTTGGCGATCCATATCCATGATCAATCACTACATTGCGTCCTTTTGGACCCAAAGTCACTTTAACTGCATTCGCCAATTTATCCACCCCGCGCTTGAGCGCCTGTCTTGCCTCTTCATTAAAGACGATGACCTTTGACATAGTTTGTTTTATTACGAGTTACGAGTTACGGGTTACTGGTTACTATTATTTTATTCGATCACTGCCATAATATCGGACTCTGAAAGAACCAGATATTCGACATCATCGATTTTGACTTCATCAGGAGAATATTTTTTAAACACAACCTTGTCACCGACTTTTACATTCATCACGGCACGAGATCCGTTGTCCAACATTTTTCCTGGACCAACGGCAATAATCTCTCCCTGTTCTGGACGCTCCTTATCCGCCGTACCCGGAATGATGATACCGCTCTTTGTAATCTCCTCCTTGCTTACCGGTTTGACAATCACACGATCTCCCAATGGACGTAGGTTCATAGACGTAGGGACTAGTTAGAATTAGCACTCAGGCCAATAGATTGCCAAACACCCGGCCCTTTTGTCAAGACCGGGTGTTTCTTGAATCTCAGCGCTACTAAAGATCCTCGCGATGATTCAATTTTTGGGTCAGGCTGATCCACACAGTATCTCATTTACTCCCTGTTGGATGCTTGGGTTGTAGGGCATATGTATAGAATATATCCCACAAACGCAAACAAGCACAGCCCGCTCCAATAGGACCAGAGGTAGTGATCGAGGAGGACGATCGGGAATAGCGTAGCAAGTAGCACGTAGCACGTAGCAAGGTGGGAGCGGTCAAGACGACAAAAAAAAGTATAGAGCAATAGAATAAGACCGAGCATACCGATCGAGCCGAATTCGACCAGCGCTAGAAGAAAAATATTATGTGGATGGATAGCGAGCATGGTTGCGCCGGGGCCAACGCCGACGAGGGGGTGTTGTTGAAAGAGAGCGAGGCCATCTCGCAAACCGATTTGGCGTTCACTAATGGATTTGGTTTCGAGGTGTTGCTCAATTTGGACACGCGATAAAACGACATCTTTTTGCCAGAAAAATAAACCACCAAACATAATACAAAAGATAAAACCGGCTGGAATCAATCTCCGCCATTGCTTGCGCTCGATGATAAAAATCAACATCAGACCGACCAGTGTCGCGATCCAGGCGCTACGGGAGTAGGTGAAGAATAAAGCGGTAGAGAAAAGAAAAATGCTGAGCCAGCTCAAGACCACCTCACCCTGCCCTCTCCTTCGTACGGAGAGGGTAAGGGCCACTGCCAACCAGCCACCAAAAATATTTGGATGAGGAAAGCCGCCGTAGGCGCGAAGGATGCGTCGACCAGCGATCTCCATAACAGATACGCCTTTGGTGATGGGGTCTTGGGTTGCCATGCCCAACCATTTTGTTCCGTGGACGAATTGAGCGACGTATTGCCAAATACCTAAACATGCATGAGGAATGAGAGAGATGAGAAACCATTTAATGAATGTGTTTCGGTCGATCTTCAACTGATACAACGACCAAAAGAAAGCAAACAGAATCACCACTTGAGCCCACCATTGGAGGGTTGCTCGATGGTTCGTGGTAAATAAAGAAACGATAACAACCATAATGAATCCTGCGCACAACGGATGACGCACAGACGGGGACCCCGACTGTTGAGCTTCCCCGAAGCGAGCATCGGGGTGCCGACGCGGCAGGACCCGTTGTAAGCAAACAAAAAAAACCGTTATCAACATCGGAATCCATGAAGCATAAAAAGAGAGTCTCCCGTGCTCCCACGGAAAACCGTTGACGAGCGGGCCTTCAATAAAAAAACGTGTCTGCCATGGAAGCAAGATGATCGAAATGCGCCAAGCGATCTCACGGATCAATTCCATACTTGCTACATGCTACTTGATACTTGCTACGAACTCTTTCCCTCCCATCTTCGACATGAAATTTCAACACATGATCATCGACGACCACGCGCGTGTCTTGATTCATGAGAGATCTGATCGATGCAGGAAAACGTTTTTGTTGCATGGCGCGGGCAAATGATTCTAACCAGGAAAACATTGGAATAAAGTTGATCGTGGGTAAAAAACCTATGTCATGATTTACCATCCATGGAGTTGCCTTTGGGTGGCGCGACCAAATGTCCTCATTTGCCTCCCACAACGTCGCTCCAATTCCATCATCATATAATGGAAGAAGCGATAAGAACCAATGGCGA
>VGLT01000018.1 GCA_016866635.1 Candidatus Uhrbacteria bacterium | reverse complement strand
CGCTCGTTGGATCCATGGTGGCATGCGTTCCGTCTGACACATACACGCGTGCATTTGTATCCGTTGCCTCCACGCGCCAGGCAAAGGTCACATCATGGGTTTGCGGTTGTTTGAAAATGATATCGAATCCAACATCCGTGTAATAATCCGTCCACCATCCACCTTCAACTTCTCCTCGAGGCGTTGCTTGAACATTTGGATACGCGAGGAGTGACGGGTACGACACATGCACCTTTGTTGCTCCTGCTTCTACCAACGCAAATCCTTGATACTGCGTGATGCGTGCTGGCACCTCTCCCGTGCTCGTGGTCGTTTCTTCGCTTGGTTCTTGGTTCTTGATTCTTGGATCTTCCCCATCAAGTCCACCCCACCACAGTGGTTGAACAAATACCTCGATCTTGCCAACATCCTGAGCGTCATATCCCTCAAGTGCCTGTCCAACAACTGGACCAGCCTCAATCGCTTTCATGGCAACTCCAGGAATGGTGGATGGAGCAAGCAGATCACCAGGTTTAATCGAGCCCTTCATGGTTGAAACTTTGGTTGGCACTCGCCCGATCAATGCAATCGGATAGGTAGAGGTGGCTGGTCTCCCTGCAACAAATCCTGGCTTGGTCGAGACAATACCAGCCACCATTTCTTTTTCAACCATGGCACGCTGTACATGCAAATTTTCTCGCTGACTGATAACAACAATATCACCTGGTTCAAGTTTATCTGGAGAATAGTAGCGCTCAGCAAAATCATAAGACGTATCTGACTGCCAACCGGCGGCGTTGGTCGAGATATAGGTTGAGGATGCTCCTTGAGAATCATCAACAAACAAATATGTTTCGGACTGAGCCCCGTTCCTGTTGGCTGGATAGATCTTTCCCGCAACGGACAGATCTCCTGCGATGCGCACATGACCACCTTGATCTAAAGCAAGCAGCGTCGTTGTCCCATTTTGGATGGTAAATTCCGACGAGGTAGCATTCACCACACTCGTCTTGAGTGTAAAGGTTGGCGTCGTTGTCTCTGCCCCATTCCAAGCACTACCGCGGAATGACAAACCCCAGGAATCAAAAGTGGTGCTGCTTGCGTGAGCCGATCCTTGTGGAGCAAGTGCCACGTTTCCATGCAAGGATGTTTCAGAAAGCCCCTGTGCTAAAAACTCGCCCACATCAAAACCTACTTTAATAAATACTTCGATCTTGCCGTCCGTGTCTGCATCTTCCAATGCACGTCCTAAAACCATTCCCGGTCCCTTTGCCTTGGTTGCAATTCCAGGGGTCGATGATAAAGCGAGTAAATCTCCAATTTTGATTGGGCCATTTTGCATCGAAACTTTGACTGGCACGCGACCCGTAAGAGCAACGGGCACGGTCTTTGCTGCTGAATTCCAGTCCGTCAGCAAGAGACCTGGCTTGGTGGAAACCGCTCCAATCAAGATGGAGCTACTACTTGCATTGGCGCGCACCACATTCCCTTTATTCGTAGAATCAAACGCAAGTACGTCTCCCGCTTCGAGCGTGAAATCGGTGGTTGGATAGGACTCTGCTAAGTCGAATCCTGAGAGATACGCCTGCTGTGCATACATCTCGCGGCTGTACATGCGATAAAAATATTTTCCAACAGACCCGATGCTTGAGCCAGTAAATTTGCCATCCAACGCACATAAATTAAAGGCACAGCTATATCCGCGCACCGCGCTATCGATGGCATCCGCATGATAGAAAGCAAGAGGAACTCCATCTGTTCGCAAAACAAGGGCCACTCCCATGGAATAATGATCGCCATCCGCATCAAAGTTCAGAACCGTGGATACAGAACTGCAATCATTCGCTCTGCAGTGAATAATAAATGGGTCCACATCTCCACCATTAATGTCTTCTTCAAAGGCAATGATCGGAAACCCGTCAGATCCAAGCACCATATCGTTCCATGGACCATGGCCGGCGGCAAAATTATCCATGCCGGTTCTTACATTGAACGTTGATCCGAATGCCGTACAATGAACATCCGTACATCGCATCATTTCCAGTTGACCGTCGTTCGCTCCAACACCATCATCGTAATACAACACCGTAGGAATTCCATCGCGTCCAATCACCATTGAAGTAAACCCACTACCCGCGGCCACATTCGCGATATCAACCGATGACACAGAAGTGCAAGCAACGTTGGAGCAGGAGGTCATTCTAAACTTTAAACCTGTCATGTCATAATGTGCTATCACCGGAAGCCCGTTTGGACGGATCGCGATTTTCGCATGCCACCCCCCCGTATCCACGTTTGTTTCCGTACTCGACGCATCACCACAAGACAGGCTCACGCAGTGATAGACAAATAGATTATCTCCCGCGCCGCCCCGGTATGCGATGATAGGATATCCATCTACACCGATCGCGATAGATGTTGAACTTGCTGTGAGTGTGGCAAGAGTGTTTGGCCCTTCCTTTGACGTACAATCATAATTCAAGCAATGAATATACTTCACGTTTCCAGCATCATAATAGGCGATGACCGGAAAGCCATCTGGTGCAATCGCCACGGATGGTCCTGCCCCGGTATCAGACATGGCAGCCAATGTTGAAGAGGAACTCGCCGCATCACAATTTTGATTACTGCAAACATGAATGTTTAGCGTATCTGTGGTGTCATCACGATGCACAATCACCGGGAGTCCTTGGCCTCCAATAACCACATCCATAAAATCCGCTGTGCCAGACACAGATGCGTTGGCTAAACTGGTTGCAATCGTGCTCGTAGCAGGGGCAGAAGAAGCCGTAATATCTCCAGCAATAACCAAATTTGTGCTCGTCACATTGGCAAAATATCCATTATAACGCAGTGCTGATGAGCCTAAAGAATCCGTTGCATCCCCCAAAGGACGAATCGATCCGCTTGCGGCATCGAGAATTAGGTTAGCCGAGGCCTGAATTCCCACAGGCCCGTATGTCGTGGAGCCAACCCCGCTCGAAACAAGAACAGAGCCAAGCGTATACATTCCGCCGGTGGTACCCAGGGCTCCTTCTACATACAGATCGTTTCCGTCTAACACAAATCCCGCCGCCTCGAGCGACGTCGATCCGGTCGTACTTCCAATCACCAGGTCTGCATTATAATCCGGACCAACGGTCAAACGATTAGATGAGGCCGCAACCCCTGTTACATCAAAATTAAATGGCCCGAGGGAAGATGTCGCGGAACCAATAACCACATCTCCTCCAGCGATCGCTAATGTGTTGTTCGTGATGAGCGTCGTGTTTGTTCCTCCCAAAAATAAACCCATGGATCCATTTGCATTCACCGTTCCTCCTAAACCTATCCCAACAGCACCCAGTCCCCCACCGCCGCGAACCGTAACCCCTGCCCCAATGGCTACGGTGTGTTGACCAGAAGATTGGTTTGCTGCTCCAAAAGCGTAAGCACCTGCCGCAGCACCACTACTCCCATCAACAGTATTTTGATATCCAAGAGCCAGGTTATAGCCACTCTCGCTGACCGTATTGAAAATGCCAATCCCGATTCCTTGTGAAACCGTATTGTTACTCCCAACCGCAAGTAAACCGGAGCCACTTAACGTATTACTGTTTCCAATGGCTGCGCCATAGACAGTGCCTCCAATGTTATTTGAAGTACCTACAGAAAAATGCGTTGAGACACCGAGACTTGTAGTCGTCGCGTTTGTGCTTGTTGTGTTTCCAAAATAGCCGTGGTAGCGCAAGGCGGCTGAACCTAAAGTCACACCAAGATCCGCAGATGGTGTGATAAATCCCCCGGACGCGTTGATCGTAAGGTTTCCATCATTTTTGTTAATGAGCCCATTTCCAAAATAAGTGGATCCCGATCCAGCGACAAAACTCCCATTTGTATAAACCGATGAGGCTGATCCGATATTCCCGCCAACAAACAAATCATCACCGTTTAATTGAAAAAGGCTGTTCATCCCTGACGATGTTGTACTCCCAATCACAACATCTGCATTTTGTGTTCCTCCAATGATCAGACGATTTGATGAAGCGCTCGCGCCCGTCAGATTAAAAAAGAATGGCGCCGTATTTGTTGCCGTTGATCCGATCACAAGATCTGTTGTAGCCGTTGCATTGCGCGCAAAATCGCCTGTCCCGTTATAGGTCCAATTTGTATCAGCGCCCTGGGAACAGTTTGTCCCATCTGCCAAACACACGCGTTGTCCTGCAACCTGTAAATTTGTTGATGACACGTTTCCGGCAATGGAAAGACTACCGCTGAATGTCGAGGTCCCCGCTCCGGTGACAGCAATATATCCCGTGCTTGTCACGTTTCCCTGTCGATTGATGGAGATGACAACGCTGTCAGAATCGTCTAATCCGCGCAGGAGGAAATCGTTGGCGCTTGATGTTCCCTTGGACTTTATCTGGAGTGCGGTGCGCGTTCCGGTTGCCGCCGTATTTGATGCCTGATGAATGGTGAACAGGTTACTTGTTCCAAAGACGGAACTTGAAGCATACATGCCTTGCAAATTTTCTGCATTCAGTGCATACGGTACCGCTCCCAATCTTTTTCGAGGAGACATTTCTGAATCCGAGCCGACCGTAACTCCTAAATAGAGGCTGTCGCTATTCCAATCAATCGTACTATCAAGAGGATTTTGACTTCCCGCCCCCCCTGTTGTGTCTCCCAGGAGACGACTAAACAACCCGTTTTGCACCGCGACCGTCAACGCTGTTGGCGTTCCGACTGTTCCGGTCGCGGTCCACAAACGCGTTCCGCCCGAAAGGGAATCGTACAAACTAAATTTAATCGAATAATTCCCGTCTGCCACAGGCAATCCCGATGCGTCTAGCAACTTTGCTTGATAATTGATCTGCCGGTTCACTCCACTCGCCGCCCTGGTCTCGGGAGCGAGTAAAATGACAAAAATCCCAGCAAACACAATTAACCCGCTAAGACAAGCGAGTGAACGCAAAATAAAAGGACGCAAAGAGATGTGTTGTTCCCTCACAACAAAAACAATGAGGATTTCTTACAGAAAAGGAGACCATGCTCATTACAAGTAACGAGCCCCTTCCTATAAGGCCCCGCTTCCCATCTAGCCTGTCGCGGGGATATATCTATTATATGAAGAATCTGATTTTCTGCTGTGAACAGCTAGATATTGGCTAATATTAGATAAAAAAACCAGCTATTTTGGAATTTAGAAACATGTGGATATCCTGTGGAGTATTGGTCATTTACTGACTCGGTCTCTGCAGGAGAATCTTTTGGTCTATAATTCCCTCCTCTTTCTGCGTAAGATCAACCTCAGAGGACACATATTTCTGATAGCCAGCATGCTCCGCTGTTACATAATAGACGTTTTTCCCAACAAAAAAGCCATATTTTCCGTTTTTTTCTGTCACCTGCGTTTCTAGGAGCTTGTTAAATTTCTTATCAAAAATACGAACAATGACTTGGCCAAGGGTCAATTTTGATGCTCCATCATACACGATTCCCCAGTCTTTCGGCCTCCTTGGTACGGCAAGACGCCGGAAAACCAAATGCAGAAGGACCTGACCAGCCATAAATCCAACCATGAGCCAGGAAGGATTGATTACTAAGGCAATACCGGTAACGCCTACACTTGCCCAGCCCACAACATTCTGAACGTGCCGAAGTGTTTTTTTGTACAAGATCTTTTTCGGGGGTTCTTCCGGGGTGTTTGGGTCTGCAGGGATATTAAAGGTGGGCACGCCGCTCTCTTTTACCTCGATCGGCTCGCCGTGGTAGAGATCGAGAAAATCAACGTCCGTTTTTTTGTCTTTCAAAAAAGTGGAGGGAAATAGGTATCCTGGTTTTTGGACATCCACGCGATAGGTTCCTGGGCGCGCGTTAAATGAAAAACGTCCCTGCATGTCCGTGATTCTGGTCTGGACTACCATATTTTTTTCGGAGTGAATCAATCGGACGATCGCCAAATCCACCGGTTTTTTGCTTAAGGCATTGTACACCACTCCCCATTTCTTCCGCTTACGACGATGAATGAGTAGGAGTGGTTGGGTAAACAGAAATTGCAAATAATTGATGAGATGGAACGCGGAAGCGGCGGTTGCGGTGTTTGCGGCAACAACCGTAACAGCCGTAGGAACGAGCACGGTGTTTGCTACGGCCTGCGCTTGTGGTGATTGGATGGTTTCAATCGTGTTTTGTAATGCCGGTGCCACGTTCTCGAATATGGCTTTCACGTTTTCTCGCAAGGGACGGTTTGGATCAATAATTTCTGCGAGCTTTTTTGGGATGGGTGTCAGCGTAACATCTTCTCCTAGCCACTGGTGTTGAACGGAGATTGTTTGTTCGAGTGACTGATATCCATCCTTACTGTAGACAACTCGATAGCGCCCATTGGGTAATGCTACACCGTACACGCCCTCGGCGTTCGTCAAGCGCGTGACAACCAGCGTCTCTCGCTCATAAATAGATACGCTCGTCTGTGGAATTGGTCGATCTGATGTTTTGATTAATGCCTTCTCTCGCACATGACCATATCCTTGCGCAAGCAAGACGCGATTCGCGAGAGCGGTCTGCTCGTTTGCAAATACCAATGACACAGCCGTCGACACAGGACCGAGACGATTAACAGTAAATGAAGCAGCCCAAGCATCGCCAGCAGGCGTTGTTGTTAATGCGTAAATATCATCGCCAACCGCAATCGTGCCGCGTGAGGGGATAGATCCTAGATCTACCAATGAAACCTGGACCAATACCGACGCCCCTACGCCCACACCCAGACGCCCTTCGGCATCAGGGGTTAGTTCAAGCGTGCCCCCTGCAGTAAAAAATCGCGGCTGAACGCTTGGCAGACGATCATCCATCACAGGTGGCGTGCTGGTAACGGTTATTTGTGGAGCCGTGGATGTTGTCGATGTCGACTCTCCTCCTCCGGGTCGCGCCGGCTCTGGGGGCTTTGGGGTTGGCTTTGGTTCTGCATCGCCCGGCTTTGGCCTAGGCTCTGGCTCCTGTTTTGGCTTAGGTTTTGGTTCAGGTTTTGCTGGGTCTGGCGGAGGCGGTTGTACAGGGGCTGTTGGCGTTGCGTCTGCCAAGGCACCGCTAGATGGATTATCATTTTCATCCAAAGCAAAATTTGTATAGTAGTAGCGGACCCCGTTCACAAGCCCTTGGTCACGGAAAGTGGTGCCAACTCCTTGAAAAACCAAGCGACCATCTGTCGTACTTGTGGGTGCCTGGTCCGTACGCGCGCGAATGATTACTTGCGCAAAATCCTTATCCGGAGGATTTATCCAGCTGAGGTCAATCTTGCTATCTCCCGCTTCCGCTTTAAAGGCAGAAACATTTGCGGGCGCTGTTTGATCAGCCAGTGTCTCAAATGCCTGATTGCTAGAGGTCGTAGTCAGTCCAGAAGCGACAGAGCTGATCCCAAAATGATAAACCATTTTTGGAGTCAGTTTCTCTAGAATGATTTGATGCGTTTTCGAAACACCCGTGCCAGAGACAAACTTTCCGTATTTTTTGGTCAGTCCATAATCTACTCGACGTGAGGCATCCACATCCGTATCCCATTGTATAACAGCAGAGGTATCGGTAATATTGAGAACTTGAATATGAGAAATGGTTGGTGCTTTTGGAGCCGCTGAAAGTGTTTTAAATGTCTTATTGCTCGCATCACCTGTATTGCCGGCCTCATCTTTTGAGCTTGCTCGAAAATGATAAGTTGTATTAGGAGTAAGACCCGTGAGAGTAATAGCGTGAGTAAAAACAACTAATGTTTGGTCCACCTTGGTTCCGCTCGCATAGGTCATGTTCAACCCGTATTCCACTCTTGAATCCGCTGGTTCATTCGTTTTCCAAATAACGGTTGCGGTCGTATCCGTGATATCTTTTGTCGTCACATCGGACAAAATAGGGGGTGTGACATCTGGTACAAGCCCTTCTCCTCCCGCGCCGCCCCCACCTCCACCCCCTCCCCCGCCTCCGCCGCCAGAAGCAGAAATGGTTGCTGTAACACTGATCGCGTCTGATGAAATGATGGGGATGAGCACGCCTCCACTATCTCCAAATGTTCCTCCGATAGACACATGATAGGTCCCGGCTCCAGATGGGTTTGTGATTTGGTTGGTACCGCCGGCATGAGTTCCAATCTTGATCACAACGACGTGACCAGCCGTGATAGTTCCGACCGCAGCGTTTGTTGGGGCTGTAAGGGTGATCGTTTGACCGGAAAAAGAAACCCCCCACGTGCCAATGCCAGGAGCGGCTCCGATCGTATCGCTTGTTTCAAGGCCGGTTGTTGCTCCGTGAGACATGGATACATCTCCCAGTGCAAGGGTAGATAACGTAAATCCAGTTGAAAAAAAGAGAACGATCGTATCCGTTGATGCATCGACTCCCGTTGGGGTTGTAAATGTGATCGTGTGATTTGAACCAACGGAAACCTGTTCTCGACTCAAGATATCGGAACGAGACGTCAGCGACGCCGCATCGACAAAAAGAGGAACACCGACCAGAAGACAGGTGAGCATCAGTCCCGCCAGCCGTCTTCTTACATGCATAATGATTTAGCGAGCCGTTGCTCGATATAAAATCCAACGACGATATAGTTTCAGGAGAACAATGAACAGAAGGAGGACGACGAATGCACAGAGCAAGAACTGCCACGGAAATACGGTGAAGACGACCGGCGCTGTCGCCACACCATCGAGTTCAAGCTGGGCTCGATATCGTCCTAATCCAAAATTACGCCACTCCTCGCCTACCTCATGCCAAAATCCTTTTCCGGGGCGTGGAGCCGTCTTCTGCCAAGTGACAAAAAATGCTCGCGCACTATTCGGGAGAATTCGGGATTCTAGTGGATTTAATGGAAGACGCGTCACTTCAGAACCAAAATAATTTTTTATTATAATCTCTCCTCTGGGAATCGTGTGAATGTTTCCGGTATTTTCAACACGCGCTCGAAAAAGGACTGGGAGATGCTGAATCGAGGTCGGATTTGCAGAAAATTCCTTGGCTTCCAGGCGGGCCGATAGCTGACCTTGGATCGTTAAAAAGATGAGTACTCCTGTGCGTGCTCCAGCTAAAATTTTTCCTGTTGCCCGCTGTATTGGAGGTTCGGTTGAAAAAAAGACAGCTGCATAGTGTCCCCCGGCTTGTGCGTCTAGTGGGGTACGAATCATGAACGATACAGACCTTGATTCGCCTGGTTTAAGAACAAAGATGGGGTCGGTCACAAATAACCAGCTAGGTAGACCGCTAATATCTGATAGGGGCAAAAATTCCTGTTGACCAGACTCCCCTTTTGGGAAAAATTTTTGGATTGTTGTGTAATACGTTCGTTCGACTTTTTCGTCATTCACCACGGAGATCGTTGCCTGATGGGTTCCGCCTGGCGGCACAGAAATATCAAACAATGCGGGTTGGAGGCTGAAGGCGGAAACGTCTTTCACCATGAAAACACAAGAACACAAGAACACAAGAACACAGACTAGAGAAAGTGTTTTTATGTTTTTATGTTTTAATGTTTTCATGTGATCCATATTAATAATTCACCGTGAGCGTGTAGTAGACGCTTTGGCTATAACTCCCCGCGTTCGTGGAACCGGTGATGGAGAGTTTGTAGGTCATGGGCACGCGATCAGGGATAGCGAGTGTTGATGTTGTGCTTGTTTGAATCACACGATTTGTTGTGGTCACCCCTATATCTGTATCTGGCAGATACGCCCGTGTGCCCGTCACGCTTGCCCCATACTCTTCTGATCCTGCGGTAACCACTCCATCAGAAACCGTAGCGATCGTCTGCGCGCTTGCATTTTGCAGAACCTGGTTGGAATGAACATAGACGGTGTAACCAGATGGGACGGAAGAAAAAACCGACGACATGGCTACGGCTGTGTTGGCTGCGCTGGCAGAAATCGTCCCAAATGAAACGACCGACCCACCCAGGCGATAAACATAATCATTTCCTCCTGCGGGAGATGCGCTCATGGTGCTGGTCGCTCCATCAAATCTATCTACAACAACGTCACCCCCTGAAATAAGTGTCACCTTGCCCACCGCTACTTTCTGCGAATATCCCTTATTCTCAACAACGGCAATATAGTCACCGACACTTAACGAGGAGGTGGAGGCAACACTCACAACATGCGCTCCGGTAAGCCCTGTACCAGGTTCAAAAGCGCTATACGTTGTCTCCGTTGCGTTTTCCTGACTCTTTACGATAAAACTTAACACAGCATCTCCTTCCGGCGCACGGTACCCAGCCGACAGTTGATAATTTGCGCTTGTACTTGTCCCAGATATCCCTCCAACAGAGTCCCGCAAGGAATAGTTTGTGCTGGTTGAAGTGTCTGTTCCTCCCCCATTCGTTGAATCCCAATTAATGGTGTAATTTGTGCTCGACATAGCAAAAACAACAGCTGGAATAAGCCAAGCAATCAACATGGTTAAAAAAATAACACGAACACGATTCATCTCCGTTTATTATATAGAAAAAGCGCACCAAAACAAAGAGCGCACCCGACACGGTTGGGGCGATGATCTGTCACTGACGTGACGGATGCACTCCTTGCCGCACGAATGCGCTAACGATCAGATGTCCTTAATCGCTCCTTGGCTCGACGCTGGAGGCACTCGCGGTAGGGCTCAAGCACGGCGCCGATCTCGCGATCGATCTGCTCCCCCGCCGACTTGGGCTTGGGATCGAGAGCATTCAGGATCTTCTGGCTATCGATCAGGGCCGACCTTCTCTTCACCTCCTTGTCGCAGATCTCCTGGTCCTGCTTGGCGTCGTCGTAGATCTGCTGCACGAGCTTGGCCTGCTGCTGCGCGTGCTCGACGCTGATCTGGTGTTCGAGCGAATCCAGTTTCGCCTGAACATTGGATATCCTGCCGGAGCGCATGACAACCAACGAGGACACAAACACCAGAAAAAACGTGTGAAGCCACTGCACAGAGAGGATCTGGCGGACGCTCTTGCGGTCCTGGAGCTGGTCTTCGCTCAACATGGTTCCTCCTCCTTCAAATGTTGAGAGAACGGCTTCCCCCGCCGCGGGGCAGTTTGGGCTTAAAAGTAGGGACAGACGGATCTCCCCTTTACTTTAGAGAAGAGAGTTGCATCAATATTTGAATATGTAAAGCAGAGGCATGTAATTTGGCTAAAATTAGAGATTTTTTTACAACTGTGGATAACCTGTGAATTAGTTGAGCTATAACCAGCCCCAGTTGCTCGTATGTGTCTTAAAATATCTTTGCAATTAATGTTTCACGTGAAACAAATTCATAAATACTTATACGTGCTAATTGATACTTGCTACGCGTAATATTTTGTTTCACGTGAAACAAAATTGGTTTGCGTGCGTTAAAGCACATATAAATCAATTAATTCATCAATATGCTAGAGGTTCTATTTATTATCGTAGCAAAAGGCATATACAGAACATTCAAATTGTTTCACGTGAAACATTGGTCTGGGAATGCTTAGTACAATCTGTAGTAATTAACAACTTTGTTTCACGTGAAACAAAAGTGGCATACCGACAAGAGAGGCGGTCGCTTCAAGCAATCAACAATTGTTTCACGTGAAACAAATTCGCAGGTGCTTGCTACGTGCTACTTGATACTTGCTACACATCATAAATTGTTTCACGTGAAACAAATTCGCAGGTGCTTGCTACGTGCTACTTGATACTTGCTA
>VGLT01000017.1 GCA_016866635.1 Candidatus Uhrbacteria bacterium | reverse complement strand
TGAAGAAGTAAAAAATTTAATGACGGGAGAAATGGATAAAGAGCACTCGACGAACCCGGTGCCCTGCATCATTGTGAGCAAAGATTTGGAGGGGATGAAGGCGCCGGGGGAAGAGGCGATGGGAGGAGATCTGTCCTTATCTCAACCGGTTGGAATGTTGGCGGACGTTGCGCCCACGATCTGTAAGCTTCTCGATATCGCGCCAGCGAGTGACATGACAGGAAGGGCGTTGATATGAAGGAAGACATCGTTTGCGTAAAGCTTTCCTCTTAATATTTTTTCCGTGAATTTTTTTCGGAACAAAGATGTCCAGTAGCAAAAGGATGCGCATATCCGAATAAGAAACAAGTAGCTAGTCGTAAGTAGAGAGTAGTGATATTCTGATCAATATGCTTGGAGAGATTCAAATCATTCAGGGGATTCAGACATTGTTTCAGAGTGAAGCCGGTCATGCTTTCCTTGTTTTTTGTTCTCGGTGGTTGGTTTTTCTTTTGATCATTCCGGTTGCAGCAACGGGTTTACGTAAGCGACACAAGTCTTTGCGTCATGCGGCCTATCGAGCGGCTTGGGCAGGAGTGGTTGGCATCGTCATCTCGCTATTGCTTGGATTGGCCTTTGCGCGTATGCGCCCGTTTCGCGCCAGTACGGATATTCAACTCTTGATCCCACCACCGGCTTCCACGTATTCATTCCCCTCAACGCACACCTCCGTTGCCTTTGCTGTTGCCGCCGCTCTGCTGTACGGTGATATTACGTTGGGATTGGTTGCTCTTGCGATCGCGAGCGGCGTTGCTTTTGGTCGTGTTGGGACAGGGGTTCATTATCCATCCGATATAATGGCGGGCGTGATCACGGGTTTTGTTGCTTACGCAGTGACACGTTTTTTACATCTAGGATTAGAGCGTCACGGTATTTTGCGACGACGTTCCAAATTGTATTCTGAAAAGCCGATGATCTCCTAACATGTCGACCATGTTTCGTTGGATGCGTTTTCTGTTTGGTATCGCGGTGATCGTTGCGCTTATTTGGTTGATTCGATGGAGCGTTCGAACGATCACTGCACCAGAGCCAATCGCGCCGCGTAAAGAAAGTCAGCTAACGATTATTGAAGGTTGGACCGTGGATCAAATAGGGGAATACCTGGCTGGAGAAAAAGGCGTGCATCCGACTTCGACGATTGCGCTCATGGGTCGTTCGGGTGATCGTGCGCCGTTTGATCTACGCTTTCGGCAGGAATTTTCTTTTTTACGAACCCTACCAGCCGAGCGTTCGCTTGAGGGATATGTCTTTCCCGACACCTATCGCGTATTTGATGATCAACTTCCGGAAGGGCTCATTCGTAAACAGTTGAAAGAGTTTCAAGAAAAATTTGCGACCACCACCGTGCCAAAGGCAATCGCTCCACTGAGGACATTGGATGAAGTGGTCATACTCGCTTCCATCGTAGAGAAAGAAGTGCAGACGTTGGAAGACAAAAAAATCGTGGCGGGAATTTTTCTTCGCCGCCTGAAAGATGGGATGGCTCTGCAAAGTGATGCGACATTAAATTATGTTTTAGGGTCAGGTCCACGCGCCAACCGAGAAGCGCTTGCGTCCACCTCTCCCTATAACTCCTATAAATATAGAGGGCTTCCACCAGGGCCGATCTGCAACCCAGGAGCCGATGCCATCAAGGCTGTTTTACATCCAACCATAACGAATTATCGGTATTTTTTAACTACGCCAAAAGGTAGAGTGCTGTATGGGGCAACATTAGAACAGCACGCCGAAAATCGTAAAAAGGCAGGATATTAAGAACAGGACCTGACCCCAGACCTGACCCCAGACCTGACCCCGGGTCAGGTCTGGGGCTGTTTTGCGAACAGCACTGGGGGAGTTTTTTTGTTTTTCGTGATACTCTTTCTATCATGTTGGTGATCCTGCTTTTTCTTTTAGCGCTCGTTTGTATCCTGATCGCCTGGCGGTTTCCGCAATTTGTTTTTTATTGCTCGATCGCAACAGCACCACTCATTGGCTGGACGGTTTTTCTTCCGACCTGGTCCGTTCCAGTTCTGCATCGCATCTTTGGCGACACGCTCGAAGTCGGGGTTGCGGAGTTGGTCGCGCTCGTGTTGGTTGTCGTTTTGATATTGTGGCGTGTCGCCCCCACCCCCTCTAGCTCCCCCTCCGAGAGGGGGAGAATCAAATTTCTGTTTCCTCTTCTCATTCCCTTTCTGTTGCTCGTCCTCGCGCATCTTTTTTCTGCTTTCTCTCCCGCCCATCCCGACGTTATTCTGGTCATAAAATATAGTCTCCGACCGGTGCTTTGGGTTTATGTCACCTCGATTTTTCTTCCTACCAACTTTATCCGCACGCGCAAACAGTTTTTGATCTCGCTTCTTGTTCTCGTTGGAGTCGGTGTCCTCTTTTCGATCGACGGACTCCGCTCCATGGCGTTTGGATCAGATGATCAAACCGTATTGCCGCGCGCACATCCACTCCCATATTTCGGAACATACCCAATCGGGATCAATCATAATGTGTTAGGGGAGTTACTGGTCGTTTGCGCTCCGTTCGCTCTTGTCGCAGGAATGCTTGCTCGAAGTCGATCGTCTCGTGTTTGGTTGCATGCGTCGGCCATATTCATGACCCTCATCGCCTTTCTCACCTTTGCACGTTCTGCGTGGATCGCGCTTTTGTGTGAAGTGATATTTTTGTGCGCGACGGTCTGGCGCCCTTGGATCAGGCGTCACGTAGCGGTCGTGGTTTTTCTGTTGCTAGCCTTTCTCCCCCTGGTCGGTTTCATGGTTCTCTTCACGAGTCAATCAGGTGTTGCGAGCTCGACCGATACACGCGCCATGCTATCTAGTATCGCTCTCGATCAATTCCGTGGCAGTCCCATCTTTGGTGTTGGTGCTGGAACATTCGTTCAGCGCGTTTCCAGTGTTTGGTTGTTTCATTTCGAATTTGGCGGCCCGCTCGACTCACACGGCATCCTGCAAAAACTTGCCGCAGAAACAGGGTTGCTTGGTCTCGCCGCGTTCGTCTTCCTTCTTGTTTGTCTGATCAAACGCATCACACATCACCTCCCACCCCCTCCAACTCCCCCTCCGGCAGGGGGAGTGCCCTCACGCATCGCAGGAGTGGATCGATCAGTCTATTTTTATCTTGTGGCCGCCGTTATCGGTGCATTTGTTTATCAATTATTTAACACCACGTATTGGACTCCAAAGTTATGGCTTCCCGTCGGAATTCTTTTTGCATATCATGGGATCTCTCAGCTAAAAGCTAAAAGCTAAAAGCTAAAAGCTATGAAGCCCCTCATCGCCCACGTCCTTTGGTCCTTGGGACACGCCGGAGCCGAGCGCGTAGTGTTTGATTTGGCCCGTTCGCTACCCCAACATGGATTCCGGACCATGGTGATTGCCGCAGGGGGTGGAGGAACCATGAAAAAAGAGTTTGAGAAGGCCGGGATTCAAACCGTGGTCGGTCCGTCGGTTTCGACGCTTCATCGCGGTCAAACGATTCATTTTCTCAAACAACAGATTCAGAAATTTAAACCAGCGATTTGGCATTCTCATCTGTCTGATATTTGGGCGGGGCTCGCGATCAAAGGAAAACATGTTCCTTGGGTTATTACCGCGCATAATGATGACCAGGATGATGGTTGGCTTCAGCATCGAGCGCGTGGAATTGCGTTTCGTCATGCCGATCAGGTGGTGTGTGTTTCGTCCGTCGTAGAAACATATGTCAAGAAGGAATTTGGTGTTCCCGCATCACGGCTCAGCGTGATCCGCAACGGGATTGATTTTGATCGATTTATTCCGCGCACCAAAATGATTTTTTCTGAACCCGTCCGACTCATGACCAATGGACGCCTGGTCGCGCAAAAAGATCAGGCGACGCTGTTACAGGCGCTTGCGCTGGTTAAAGATCGCCTGTGGGAACTAGAGATCATAGGTGAGGGGAGCGAGCGAGAGCATCTTAAACAGCTCGCACGTGACGGCGGTATTGCTTCTCGTGTTCATTTTTCCGGAACCGTGACAGATATTCCTCACCGCTTGTCAGAGGCGGACCTCTTTTGTTTTCCTTCGCGTTGGGAGGGTCAGGGGTTGGCTCTGCTTGAAGCGGCTGAAGTCGGTCTTCCTATTATCGCAAGCGATTTGCCGATTTTTCGTGAAGTGTTTGATGAGAAGTCCATGACCTTGATCAAGCCGCAAGATCCTCGTGCGTGGGCGCATGCGATCAAATATGCGATTGACCATCCGGAAAAAGCCTTACACAAATCGAGACGAGCCCAAGAACAAGTACGCGAGGCATTTGCGCTCGACCGAATGGTAAGCCAATATGTTGATCTGTATCGCTTGCTACTTGCTACGTGATACTTGCTACTATGCGCATCCTACACATCAACAAATTTAATTATTTACATGGTGGTGCGGAGCACTACATGCATGAGCTCATGGCGCATCAAACGGCCATGGGGCACGATGTGCACGTGTTTGCTACGCGTCATCCAAAAAATTTTTCGACTCCGGATCAAAAATACTTTGTCGAACGATTCGATCTTGATCGACGTGAAGGATTGATCCGCGACCTTTTCAAGGCAAAGAATTATGTGTGGAATGGAGAAGCGCGATTATCCCTCGCGCATATGCTGCAAGATCTGCGACCAGACATGATTCATATGCACAACGCCTATAACCATCTGTCGTCTTCGATCTTAACCTCGATTCGCCTTTCACGCATTCCTTGTGTTCAGACACTACATGATTACAAGCTCGCCTCGGCAAACTACGCGTTGTTCGCTCATGGGGAGGTGTGTGAGCATGGCAAACAGGGGAAATATTGGGAGATCGTGAAACATCGTTGCATTCAAGGGCGGCTAGATGCGAGTTTGCTTGGCGCGTTTGAGATGTGGATGACCAAGACACGTAAATCGTACGAGCGTACTGTCAAGCTGTTTCTTTGTCCCTCTCAGTTTATGCAACGAAAGATGGAAGAGTGGGGAGAGCCGGCGGATCAGTTGCGTTATGTACCGAACCCTACCTATTTTCCAGAGCAATCAGCTCCTCGAGGAGGAGGTTATGCGTTATATGCCGGGCGATTGTCGCCGGAAAAAGGGCTGGAGGGATTTATTCATGCCGCCTCGCGCGTACCTGAGTTACCGATTAAGATTGCCGGTCGTGGTCCAGAAGAAGAAAAATTGAAAAATCTCGCACACGCCTTGCGCGCGCACCACATTTCCTTTTTAGGATTTATTGAACCAGAAAAAATGAAAGACGTTCGCGATCGAGCGGAGGCTGTTGTTTTGCCGACCTTGAGTTATGAAAATGCCTCAGGGGCTTTGCTGGAAGCGATGGCAGCCGGGATCCCATGTCTTGCGACACGAACAGGCGGAAATCCAGAACTCGTCGAAGATCAAAAGTCCGGACTTCTGACTCCTCCAGGGGATGAGCAGGCTTGGGAAATGACGTTACGGAAATTTGCTCAAACAACACAAGAAGAACGAACCAAGATGGGGGAAGCTGGGCGGAAAAAAATCCACGCTAACCATTTGTGGTTCGATCATTTGGAACGGGTGCAGGAATGTTATGAGGAGGCAAGATCAACATCGCATCCCCAAAAGAATAAAATCGATAGTCCTGCTGAATCGCGTGCTGGTATGCGTTGAGAATGTGTTCGCGTCCTGCAAGAGCAGAAACAAGGACGAGGAGAGTCGATTTAGGAAGATGAAAATTGGTGAGCAGGCCGTCGATGACGTTGAATTGATAGCCGAGGGTAATAAAGAGATTGGTGAAACCATTTTTTCTTGATTCGAGCGCGCGCACGGTCGTGGTGCCAACAGCGATAACGCGGCCACTATTCTTTTTAGTTTCTTCAATCAATTGTTTTGTTTCCTCCGGCACGTCGATCCACTCCTCATGCATCACATGCTCTTCGAGTGTCTCGCTTTTCATTGGACGAAAGGTCCCGAGACCTACGTGAAGAGTCACAAAAGCTTTTTTGATCCCTTTCTTTTCTAACGCCTCAAATAAGCGAGGAGTAAAATGAAAGCCAGCGGTTGGAGCTGCGACGGACCCGGTTTTTTCTGCGTAAATCGTTTGGTACTCATCAGTCGATTTTGATTGGTTCACGTAGGGGGGAGTTGGCACTTCCCCGATTCGATCCGCGAGCGCAAACACGTCTTCCGGTGATTTTTGAAAGTCGAGTTGGATAGTCCCATCTTCTCGTTTTTCGATTAGGGTTGCTTTTGTTCCATCGCTAAACAGGAGAGTGTCATCTGCAGAGAGCTTTCGAGCCGGTTGTGCCAATGCGATCCATCTCTCGTTTTCTGGTCGTAACAAGAAGATCTCACATGTGATATCACCTCGTTTCGCCCGCAGTCTCGCTTTAAACACTTTACTGTTATTCAACACGATCAAATCATTGGGACGCAAAAAATTCGGTAAATCTAAAATATGCTGATCGTTTATTTCCCCGCTCGCTCGATCCAACACTAGCATCTTTGCCTGATCGCGTGGCTCGACTGAGTGCTGGGCGATACGGTCTGGCGGCAAGTCGTAGTCAAACAAACTGGTTTGCATGAGAGGAGAGAGTAGAGGAAAAGTGGGTTCGCGTCCATCGCTAAGAAGAATATCGGCGGCGGCCTCGAGAAGCGCTGATCGCGCCGGCCGGTGTTGGCGGGAAGAATAGATCTGAGATCTATAATCTCCCGCCTGACGCCGGCAAGATCCGGAACCCCCCGACCTGACTTCGGTCGGGGCGGGGCTCCGCCTCACCTGCGAACGAAAGTTCGCCTTTCCCCGGTTTGAACCCCTAGGTTCGCCGGGGATTTTAAATTCTTGACCAAAATCCATCTTTTTAGTACTCTCCAGCCAACTGAAATTGATCAGTCGATCGGACTGGCTGTGCCCCGTGTGACGCGCATGCGTCTTTTACGGGGGCGCGTAGTTTAAAGCAACAGCGATCGGGCTTTCTGCGGGGCAATAGAGCACACAGAAGGTTTATAACGAGTATCGTATGAATATCTTAAAGGATAAGGAGATGACAAATGGTCAGCTCGCTGAGCTTTTGACCAACGACAGCTATAGCGCCTTTCCAAAGGTGGGGGATGTGGTTAAGGGAAATGTGATTGCCGTTGGCCGCAACGAGGTGCGTTGCGACATCGGTGGTTTTTCCGTTGGATTGATTCGCGGGCCAGAACTCGATAAGGGCGCGGATCTCCGCGTCGGCGATGAGATTGAGGCAACGGTGATCGAACTCGATAACGAATTTGGTGAACTCGAGCTTTCGTTAAAGGGCGCCGGTCGCAAACGCTCTTGGGAGAAATTGAAGGAATTGTTTACGCAAGGTGCGGTCATCCCCGTGAAGATTTTGGATGCAAACAAGGGCGGACTCATCACGCGCGTGGAAAACGTTCCAGCTTTTATCCCTGTCTCACAACTTTCCCCAACCAACTATCCGCGTGTGGCTGGCGGAGAAAAGGCAAAAATTCATGAAAAGTTAAAAACGCTCGTGGGTCAAACCATGGATGTGAAAATTTTAGATGTGAATGAAGAGGAAGAAAAGATTGTTGTATCAGAAAAAGCCGTGTGGGAAACAAAGCAAGAATCCGTGCTCGCGAAATATGCGCTTGGAAATCACGTCGAAGGAGATGTTACCGCGGTGACCGACTTTGGAGCGTTTGTGCGTTTTGAGCAGAACTTGGAAGGATTGGTTCACATTTCGGAAATTGCCTGGCAGCGCATCGATCATCCTCGTGATGTGTTGAAAGTTGGTGATCATGTACGTGCCGAGATCATCAATATTGAAGGATCAAAAATTTTCTTATCCATGAAAAAATTAGTGGATGATCCATGGAAGGGCGTGGCAGAGAAATACAAGGTTGGTCAGTGGGTCAAGGGGCGTGTGCTCAAAATCAATCCATTTGGTTTGTTTGTGGAATTGGACAATGATATTCATGGACTTGCTCACATTAGTGAATTGGCCAACAAGCCCGTCAAGGATGTGCACGAGGTGGCTCGTATCGGCGATGAGTTTGATTTCCGCATCTTGACCATTGATCCAGAAAATCACCGTTTAGGTTTGTCATTGCGCAAGCCAAAAGAGGAGAAAGTAGAAGAGGTAACGGTATGAACCCGACCTTACGTAATGTCTTGTTGATTGTCGGGACGGTTATTTTAGTGGGAGCGACCTTGTCCCTCGTGAATTTGGACAAAACACCAACGCTTGATATGGGAACGTTTGTTTCTCATGTCCAAGAGGGGAAAGTAAAAGAAGTGGAAGTGCGTGGGTCAAAACTGAACGTGACGCTTACCGATGGGAGTAAAGCGACGGTCGACAAAGAATCCAACGACTCCTTATCGGAATTGTTGCGTAACTACGGGGTGGATGCACAAAAAGCGCGTGAAATCCGAACCACGATCAAAGATTCTTCTGGTGCGGGATATTGGTTGGGAGTGATTCTTCCAACCTTGATTCCGTTTTTGCTGATCTTTGGACTCATGTTTTTCTTTTTTCGTCAGGTCCAAGGTCAAAACAATCGTGCAATGTCTTTTGGGCAATCGACGGCGCGTGAAACACAAAAAGATACAAAAGATAAAATCACCTTTTCTGATGTCGCGGGTGTGAAAGAGGCAAAACAAGAATTAGAAGAAGTGGTGGAGTTTTTAAAGAGTCCAGAAAAATTCTCCAAACTTGGCGCCAAGATTCCAAAAGGTGTTTTGCTCATGGGTTCTCCGGGAACGGGCAAGACGCTCCTTGCACGCGCGGTAGCAGGTGAGGCAGATGTGCCATTTTTGCACATGAGTGGATCTGAATTCGTCGAGATGTTTGTGGGTGTTGGAGCTTCTCGTGTGCGTGACTTGTTTACCAAAGCCAAAAAGAGCGCCCCCTGCATCGTCTTTATTGATGAGATTGATGCCGTGGGTCGTCAACGTGGAGCTGGTCTTGGCGGATCGCATGATGAGCGCGAGCAAACCTTAAACCAAATCTTGGTTGAGATGGATGGATTTGAACCAAACTTGGGAGTGATTGTAATCGCCGCGACAAACCGCCCAGATGTTCTGGATCCGGCCCTGCTCCGTCCTGGACGTTTTGATCGTCGTGTTGTGCTCGACCCACCAGATATCAATGATCGCGAGGAAATCTTAAACATCCATGCAAAAAATAAGCCTCTGGCTCAAGACGTACAAATCCGTCGTTTGGCGGAGCGTACGCCTGGATTTTCCGGAGCAGATCTCGCGAATCTCATGAACGAAGCGGCGATTTTGGCCGCTCGTCGAAACAAGTCCGAGGTTGATATGACTGAGCTCGTTGAGTCAATTGAAAAAGTGATGCTTGGGCCCGAGCGCCGCAGTCATTTGATGAATGAAGAAGAGCGGAAGATCACGGCCTACCATGAATCGGGACATGCACTGGTTGCGCATCTTCAGCCACACACCGATCCGGTCCAGAAAGTGTCGATCATCAGTCGTGGACGTGCGGCTGGATATACGTTAAAGCTACCCACGGAAGATCGTCACATGCGTAATCGAACGGAGTATATAGAAGACATTGCCGTGATGTTGGGTGGGTATGCGGCAGAAAAAACATTCTTTGGTGAGGTTACGACCGGTGCTTCTAACGACATGCAACAGGCAACGAAACTTGCCAAGAATATGGTGACGCAATGGGGGATGTCCGATGCGCTTGGGCCTCGTATTTACGGTGAACGTGAAGATATGATTTTTTTGGGCCGTGAGATTCATGAGAATCGAGATTATTCCGAGTCGCGTGCAGAACTGATTGATACAGAGGTGGACACATTGATTCAAAATGGATTAAAGACGGCACTCAAGATCGTATCTGAGCAAAAAGAGGCGATGGATCGGATTGCCAATCATTTGGTGGAAAAAGAAACTATTGAGCGCGATGAGTTTGCAGCCGTTGTCGGATTGCCATCCGCTAATCCTAAAAATAAGGTATAAAAACATAAAAGACGGGTCCTGTCGCCGTCGGCATCCTGATAAAAGAATTGCTCCATCAGTCACAATTTTTTCCAGGCTGCCTGTGGCGCCACCCGTTTTTTATGTTTTTATGCTATGATAAGTGCATGATCCGTAAAAATGTCCATCGTCCTTTGCATCGCGAGGTGATGTGGGATGCGTTTCGTATGGCGTGGCACAACAAAACGCTGTGGATTTTTGCCTTGTTTGCCGGGATTTTACAGACGGCTGGAATCTACGATGTGCTGTTGAGTTCTGTGCGCCAAATGTCTTATCAGATTCAAACCGCTTCACCGGATTGGGTAGCGCGTTTTGGGAGCGGAGGGGTGTTTCACTCTCTCGCAATTTTTTTCACGACTCCAGGAGGATTGAATCAATTGTTTGTTGGTGGATTCCTTGTTTTGTGTATGGTCGTTTGTTCCATCATTGGCCAGGGAGCACTGGTCGCGGGTATCGGTTTACGTGCCCGTGGACGCAATGCGGGTTTTGTTTCGTGTCTTACATTTGGATTGCGTTATGCCGTACCGGTTATTGGTTTAAACATCGTGTCTTTAGGATTGATTTGGATCGCTCGCGCGTTTGTTTTTGTTCCCTTGCTGTATGCGATACGCGGGCCAGGGGTTTGGAACATTCTCGGATTGCTCGTTGGATGTATTTTATTTGCCATCGTCACCATTCTTCTTACGTCCATCCATTTATTTGGTCTTCAGGCGATCGTGTTGCAGGGCGCAACGTTTGCTGAGGCTCTGCTCAAGTCGATCCGATTGTTTGAGCGAGCTTGGCTGATCATTTTGGAAAAAGCCTTATTGCTTCTGTTGTTGGGTATTGGTATTCTGTTATTGGCGCTCGTGCTCTTTTTGTTCATCTCAATTCCTGCGATGCTTTTATTGGTGTTTGCATTGCTCACGCAAACTCCCGTCTTGGCTGCGGCTGGCGCATGGATTATTAAAGCGTTGTTTTTTGTGGTTATGATTCCTGCCGGAGCATTTGCGATCACGTTTCAATATGGAGCCTGGAATGGAATCTATCGTCGCTTGGCAGAAGGACGCGTCCTGGCCAAACTCCATCGCTGGTCCAAGTGGTTGATGGAAGAATTTCACCTTTTCCACCATGCCCGCTCCTAAACCGCAAAAAGCTTCTTCCATTGAAGACTTGTTAAAGCAAGCTAAGGCTGTCGCAAATTCTCGCGCGCCACAAAAAAAGGCGAGTGATCAGACAGAGACAGTAACGAGTAACCCGCCCGGCGGAGCCGGGTCCGGCCTCGCCGGATCACCAGCAACTAGTCATTCGTCAACGACCACATCTTCAGATGAACCGAGTAAACCTGCGAAAAAAGCACAGGCCACGACCGTGACGGAAAAACTGCAGGAAAAGATGGAGGGGATTAAGTTGCGTGATTTGGAGATGCGTGCACAAGAAGAAGCGGCCAAGCACGGGATGCAGTACATTGCCTTGCGCGGATTTCCGATTGCGCCAGAAGCACTTTCCCTTGTCCCTAAAGAAACAGCGCGCCAGCTTCACACCGTCGCGTTTTTAAATGCGTCAAATAATATTCGCCTGGGAACCACGAATCCGACGGATGAGGTAAGGGCGCTGGTAAAAAAAATAGCAGACGCGCAACATGCAAAAACGGAGCTCTATTTTATTTCTCAAGATAGTTTTGCCTTTGCTTTTGATCTCTACAACATTCTGCCGGAGGTCAAAGAAGTGATCTACGGATATCGGATTGAGGAGGAGGCGCTGACGAAGTACGAAAAGGAAAT
>VGLT01000016.1 GCA_016866635.1 Candidatus Uhrbacteria bacterium | reverse complement strand
GGTCGGTAAGACGGCTCGCGGAAACGTGGCATGGAAGTTTCCGGCAGAGCAAGGGACGACGGTCGTGCGGGATATTCTTGTGTCTGTTGGACGCACGGGTGCGCTCACACCAGTGGCACTCATGGATCCTGTTCAACTCGCGGGGACCACCGTGACGCGCGCGTCTTTGCACAATGAGGATGAGATCAAACGTCTTGGTTTGAAGATTGGTGATACGGTGATTGTAGAAAAGGCGGGGGACGTGATTCCGAAAGTGATTCAGGTTTTGCCGAAGTTACGTACCGGAAAAGAAAAAGCATTTCATATCCCAAAAACATGTCCCATTTGTGGTTCATCGGTCGAACGGAGATCTGGCGAGGTCGCAACGGTGTGTACAAACAAACATTGTTTTGCTCAAGAGCTGGCGGCGCTGCTCCATTTTGTGAGTCGACAGGCGCTGGATATACGTGGATTGGGCGATAAAATTACGGAACAGTTGTTACAAAAAGGCCTCGTGCGTCGGCCTGCGGATTTTTATCGGCTGAAAGAAGGGGATTTTATGACGCTAGAAGGGTTTGCCGAAGTTTCGTCAAAGAAATTAGAAAAGGAGATTCAATTGCATCGCAAAACAAGTCTCGATCGATTTGTCTATGCACTGGGGATTCGGCATGTGGGAGAGGAGACGGCGCGTGACTTGGCAAGAGCGTTTGGGTCGATCGGGGCACTCAGAACGGCGACCAAAGAAACATTGATGCAAGTGGAGGGAATTGGGGACGTGGTCGCAGATTCGATTGCGGAATATTTTTCTCATGAGCAGCATCTAAAACATTTGGATGAATTATTGGAGTTGATCGAGGTAGAAAAGATGGTCGGACAAAAGGGCGGACCGTTATCCGGAACGCGCTGGGTGATCACAGGAACCCTCGAGGCTTTTTCGCGAGAGGAAGCAAAGGATCGTGTGCGTGCCCTCGGCGGGGATGTGAGCGAGTCAGTTTCAAAAAATACATCGTATGTGGTGGTTGGCGGTGAGCCGGGATCAAAATACGAAAAGGCACAAGCATTAGGCGTGCCCATTTTAGATGAAAAAACCTTTTTACAAAAGATATCAAAAACGGAGCAATGAAAGAAATATGATGAAAATAAAGATCAGCATGGATAAACTAAAAAAAATCTTGATCCCATTCGCTATTTTAGAGTAGTAGAAATAGGAGACCTTGTATGATCCATTTAGTGCAGGAGGGCACATCGTCTTAAAACTTTTTTCATTACTTGATACAATAACATGGAGATAGTGTTTTGGGTGTTCACAGATAAGTAAACTGTGGAGAATGCTCGCAAGTAAAAAGCCAATCGCGAATCCCCAAAGTAGTGGTTGATGGATTAAAAAGAGAATGCTGTCTTCGATTCCACGACCGATACCGTATGCCCCAAAAATAAAATTGTAAATAAATTTCATAAAATGTTCATGTAAAAAATAATACCATGAAACACCCGGCCCTACAATATCTTGTATTCATTCTTCTGTACGGGTTTATCATTTCATTCATGATCCTTTTTCTTCGTACCACTGTTTTTGATATTGGCATCGTGAATGGTCGATCTATGGAACGTGCCTATATCGATGAAGATCTTTTTTTGGTCAACAAAATCGGTCCTCTCTTTATCCCATTTCGTCGTGGCGACGTGATACAGTTTTATGACAAATCTTCTCGTAAACTTTTGATCAAGCGCGTAATTGGACTCCCAGGAGAAACAGTCAAAATTTCACGACATACAGTCCTTATTACTGATGGAAAGGGCGGTCTTACAGAACTTTCGGAGCCGTATTTAAAAGCCTATACCTCAACCGATACGAGCACAGGTGAGGTAATTATTTACGATACGATTCCTCCCTTTTCTTATTTCGTTTTAGGCGATAACAGATCCGCGAGCACCGATTCCCGTACATTCGGAGCTGTTCATCGATCCCTTGTCACAGGACTTGTGATACGCATACCCTGGTGAAGTGAGAAGACCTGATAAGGATTTTGAATGGGGGTCAGAGGACCTACCCGACCCGTCCGTGAGTAGAGCAGAGACCAGTGCAACATTTTTTGTTTCCAGGTTAACATCAGATATAGATCATTCTGCAATGGATAAAAGAGGGATGGGGTGGAGAGTTGAAAATACTGACGTTCATCTGTTTTTGCTGGAAAAGAAACGAGGCCATAAAACCATTTGCTGAAAAAATGTTTTTTGGGTAGCACATGGTTGGCGGTGGCTGTCCGTGCAAAGGGTAAGGGGTCCTGGATAGGGGTAAACAGGCCACGCCAAAGTTCATACCGGTAAAAAGAAGGAGCCGTGGCGTTATCTTTTTTCTGTTTGACGGTGATGATCGCAAATTGATCTTCCTCAGGATTGAGTTGTACCGAGACAATGCTTTCATCATTTTTGAGAGCTGTTTCAAGTGGAAAACATTCTAGTTTTTGATTTGGAGGTTCTGGGATATAGGCGAGGCAATGCATGGTCGTTGTATTGATGGAGAGATGCGTGTGTGAGGCATTTTCAGAAACGTCGATGACAGAACCTTGTCGTTCAGGGAAAAAAAATACCTGTATTCCTTTGTCTGAAAGACGAACAAATCGATTATCGTTGTCTGGGATGGATTCTGGGAAGAGATAAAATAGGTCGTTAGCAAGAACATGGATATCCCATCCACCTTTTATGACCTGCGTTTTCCCATCCATGAGTCGAATGAAGGTGTTTTTGGTCTGCGCCCCACCCCCCTCTTGAATGAGCGCAAAACGACCTTGATTGCGAGTCTCATTGATTTTTTGAGCCGCGGAAAGGATTTTTGGGAGACGGAAGTAGGTGATCATCAATCCAATACAGAGAGCGATGAGAGCAGGGGCGATCGCAATAATGAGCATGCGTCCTGTGGAAAAACGCCCAACTCTGCGTCAGCGATAGGAAGCAAGCATAAGCCCAAGAAAACCAAGAAAAAACAGCACACCGCTCACTAAAACGGTACGCCAGAAGATGATATTTTTTTGAGGCGGAAGGAGAATGATGGTTGTTTCTGTTTGGGAGCTCCCAAGCACGAGTTTAACGGTATATCGTCCAGGAGAGAGTTGTGGTAAATATCGGACAACGGGTGTTTTTTCCTGCGGAAATAGGGTTTGAGTAACCGCGTCTTGATCCGTATGCTTTGTGCGTCCCGCGAGATCTCTAATGGTGAGTATAAAAGGAATATTTTTGATCGCTTGATCGCTTGTATTTGTGACCTCCCAAGAAACGGCAACGCTTTCTCCGTCAGAGCTTTTTTTGGTGTCATGGCGTATCGGGGAGGAAGAGATAAAACGGTCGAGTTCTATCATATCCTTTGAAGCATCGAGAATCTTTGTTTCGATGGGAAGTGTCTCTACGACGTGGATGGTTACTTGTTGCGCGATAGCGAATTGCACGGCATTCCCTCCGGTCGATGTGAGAGATGGGCTCGTGGTAAATGTTAGACGATGATTATAGGTTCCGATCATAGCGTTTTGTCCATGGATCGTGTAGCGATAGATTTTTTGTTTTTCTCCCTGAAGGAGGGTAAAGGATGTCTCCCCGCGGAATCGCACCCCAGGGCGAGAGGAGGATGAATAAAAAGTGACGGTAAGTCGTTCAGATCGACTCGCATCGGTTCGCCCAAAGATTACTTCTTGGGTAGAAGCGCCTCCAGGGAGAATAGTCACAACTCTGTTCGGTGGGATAATGGAGAGTATGTTCAAAGCATTTGTTTTTGCAGGCAAGATGATCGCACAGAGAACCAAGAAAAAAAGGATTGTTGAATAACGAGGGGTCATAGATAGAGAGTTGATCTATTGAAGATATCTTATGAGAAAATGTTAAAGGTATGGTATACTATATTTTAATTATGATGGCCTGTGTATATCTTTATGTGTAAGGTTTGGAAAGTAGCGATACCCATTTTTTTGTGTTTCTGTATTTTTTACAGCTTTGCGTATCAAGCCCATGCTATTGGTTTAACCCCTCCACAGGTCAGCGTGGGCAATGTTTTAAGGAATACGACGTATAATGCGAGTGTTCGCATCTCAAAAACACCAGAAGAAAAAGACACGGAGTTGCACCTGGGCGTTGCGTTTGGAGGAGACTATGGAAATGTATTGAGTGGAAACAAGGAAGTGGTGATCCCCGCTGATGCCGAGAGTATAGAATATCCTTTTACGATTCAGGCAAAAAATCTTGCGAGCGGAAATTATGCAGCCTCCATCACCTTTTCTTATAAGCCTCAGAATACCGAATTGGATCGGGCAGAAAAAGGTGCAGCAAGCGCGTATGTCGGCATAGTCATCGGGGCAAGAATTCTTGTCACATTCAATGTCAATGAAGAAGAAATAAAAGGGATTCAATTGATCAGTATTGGCGTACAGGATACGGAAACGGACGATCCAGTCCGGGTTCAATTTGTCGTAAAAAATATAGGAAATGTGATATGGAAGGCGGACCGGATTGATATTGATTTTCAAGATACGGCTGATACAAATACCCTGGTTACTTCCACCGTGAGCCACGATCAATTTCCTCTTGTTTCCCCAGGACAGGTAGAAAATCTTCAACTGGTTACCTCCAAGTCTTTACCCATAGGTCAGTACCGTGCCCGAGGAAAAATTTTTGATGCGTCTGGAGCGCTCCTCGGTGAAATGGAGTCGCAACCCTTTTCGGTGTATCGACCGGATACCCTGAAAAAAAATGGAGAAATGGGAAAGATACAGGTTCCAAAACAGCACTATAAAACGGGAGAATTTATCAAAGTAGCTGTTCTGTTTACAAACACAGGTCAGGTCGCTCTGAACGGGTTTTCTGTGATAGAGATTTTTCGAGAAAATATATTAGTAGGTACACAACGGAGTAAGGAGCGCATGATAGAGAAGGGAGAAACAATTTCATTAGAAAAGATTATCAACCTCCAGGAACCTGGCACGTATCGCCTTGTCGCGTATGTCGATTATGATGTAAAGCGTACTCCATCAGATTCCGTCACGATTGAGATCGTGAATCCTGTCGGATCTTTCCTGCCCTGGTTGATGATCATCGTGGTCTGTATCCTTGCTCTTATTCTCGTTCTGCTGGTTAAGCGCATGCGTAAACCGCCCTCGGCACCTCCCTTACAAGAATCATCTCAAGAGATGCAACAAATAGCGCAGAAAGGAGGTGACGAACATTAGCGGAAAGCATCCTTACCAGAAATGCTTCTATCTTCAGTTTACTTTCTCACATTATTTATCTTATGGCGACGGCAGATCAAAATAAAAATTCTCTTACCTGGGTTTTGGGCGGCGCTCTAGTCCTCATTGGCATTTTTGTCATTGTTGGAATGGTCCTTCGCAGATCTCAGGCCGATGACGTTGAAACCACAACAACCGTTCCGAATGTCGATCCAACCATCTCATCCGTATATATTTCGTCATCTGCAGATGGAGGGGCAGATAGTTTTGGATCTGGTATCAATCTCACAACGGGTGGGACAAAAACGATCCATGTGAATGGCGTAGTTGAGGACCTGAATGGAGCCGCGGATATCACTAATGTAAACGTTATGCTCTATCGCAGTGACGTTTCGGGAGGGGCTGCGTGTACGGATGACAACAATGATTGTTATAAGAATTGGACCTGTGATACGGCAGCAGGATCAACGTCAAATCGGTTAACGTATAATTGTCCTATTGCTCTTCAGTATTATACAGACTCAACAGATGGAAGCGGTCCAAATGGCGTGGCGGGCACCAACTGGATTGCGAGAGTTGCCGTAACGGATGGTTCGGCGACCACGACAAATTCTACGAACACCGTTGAAGTTAATACGTCCATGGCGCTCACTATTCCAACCACGATACAGTATGGGAGTTTGGCGTTGGGTGCTGAGACAACGGATTCTAATAATCAGGAGATGTCGATTGTTCAGAATGGAAATAAAGTGACAGATGTAGAAGTTTCCACAGCTGCGGCTATGACTTGCGCACGTGGAACCATCCCGATTGCAAATCAGGAGTGGTCTCTTACGGATGTTTCCTATGGCAGTGGTACAGACCTATCTAGTTCAGCAGCAGATACTAATATTGGCATTAATACAAACGTAGATGATTCAGATGGATCTGCCACGAATCCTTCGGATGGGACGCGAAGTATTTATTGGAATATTGCGATCCCCTCAAGTGGAATAGAGGGGTCATGTACAGGCACAACCGTTATCACGGCCATTGCAGGATAATTTCTGCCTTATTCATCTCACCCATCTTATCTTATGAATAAGCAGGTGCTAGCGATTCTGGCCGTGATCGTCACCTTTTTTACAGGTTGGTATGTACTCAGTTCTGTGCCAAGCCAGCGTGTAAATCAGGAGTCGTGTGTCAAGAATCCAGCTTCTTCCAATAAAAATCCACAGATGATCACAGCAGCAGCAGCAACAATGTATGTGGATACAAAAGTAGAAATTGTAAATAAAAACGTCCGCACCTCCGTCAGAGTTTTGCCTAAAAAATAAAGGCATCTGAAGTCGTACAAAATACTCGTATTTACGAGTATTTTGTATTTATCTTTTTTGTATATATCTTTAAAGTAAACAAGCAATACATCTGACCCTTGACCACAGGGTTGTGGGTATTTGGTTGTTTGGATACACTTGGTTGTAGAGCATGAAAAGATCCTCCATTTCTTCTATTGTTTTAGGAGCGTTTTTTGTTGGTGTTATTTGCGCTGGTTCTGGTTTCTTCTGTTTTTCTTCCAAAGACGTTTTCAGTTGAGGGTGAGATTGTGAAGTTAAAATCGTTGAACGTTGTTGCTGGAAGAAACACTGTTTCTGTTGGTTCCGTCGATCTTCAGCCGGGCAATTATTATATTGCGATCGGGTGTGCAACGACATGTAATAACGCCGTTTCCTCTTTTACTTCAACGGCTGTCGCAATTGAAAACGGGGCCACGATTCCTCCGGGAAAACGTGCCTATGAAGGAACGGTAACCATGGCGAGCGGAATATGCGATGCGACACCCCCCCATCATCACCGGTTCAGCAAGCAAAACACCAAATGTACGCCTCGATAATTAGTCTATGAAAAAAATCTCTACACACTTGTTTTCATGGCGGTGATGGCGATGAATCCCATGCTTGCCCTTGCAGAAGAACCATCTGTATTAGTTGAGGAACCGGTGAAGGAAGCAATGGTAAGTGGACCCATGGGGAGTAATATTATTGTGTATGATGTGAGTCGTAACGAGGCGGTTCTTGTGATGGGGGTTGCTGAAGATCCTGTACCGCTTGCGGCAGAGCTTATTCCGTCTGGCGACTATGTCATGATTACAACAACGGATCAAAATGGGTGTAATACACTCTCGCTCGAGGCCTGTAGAGGTGCTGGGGGATTTGTTGAGGAAAATGCCTTTCAAGTTACCCGTTCCGCCTTGTCCACAGTGATTTCACCCCCCGAGCTGGGCATATGATCCACGTTTCTTTTGTTTCTGGTACGATCCTCGCAAATGACGGAAAAGGAACCCCGCTCGCGACCACTTTTGGAACTGCGATCATGCAAATCAGTAAGGAGGAGGTGATTGATGAGGAGCCCGAGCTACATGCTTCTTTGCCCGTTATTTCTCAAACCAAATCCAGCACTCAAGTCAGAACCATGGTTGTCATCCGTACGTCAGAAGAACGCCCCACCCCCTCCTCTACAACGATTTTTGGTCCTCAGTCGGGGCGAGTAAAAACAGAAGTGAGGGTTCTCCCATCAGTAAAACAAGTCAGTGGTTCTGATAAAGTGGGCTGGACACGGCGCCTCTCTGGATGGTGGGCGGGGATCCTTGCCCTCGCTACACCTGCCGTGACTGTTGGTATAGCTCGTTTGGGGGGAATTCGTTTTGGAGTTGTTGCCGCATTGCGTCGACGACGTAAAGTTCGAGGGATGGAAAATCGCATTTTCCAACTCTTGCTCCACTGGGATGAAAACCTAGATCGTCAACATACCCGTTTAAAACGCGTAGCAAAACGACGGGATCTCACGGCGGTTGAAAAACAGATGTTACGAGATATAGAAAAAAATCAACTTCGTATGCACGAGCTTGGAGATTTAATCACGGATCTTCAGTCAAAAAGAAAAGGCATTCCTCCGGGTAAAACTTGAGTGTTTGAGAAAAGTTCGTTACTCTGGGCGACAGCTATGTCACACCTGTCTACGCAAGATATTGATCGTCTCGCAGAGTTGGCTCGTTTGAGTCTTGAGAAAGAGGAAAAAGAAAAACTGCGCAGTGAGTTGGGCTTGATTTTGGGATATGTCGATCGTTTACAAAAAGTGGATACCGCTGGAGTGCTTGAGGGAAGCATGCTCCCTCGATTGGATCTTCGCGCAGACGAAAGTCTCGCGACCAATGCGAGTGTGCGTGAACGCATTTTGGTAAATTTTCCTGATCGCATGGGGGATGCGCTGAGAGTCCCCGCTGTGTTTGAGAAGCCGAAAGGATGAGTATGCCACTCTTTCTTGGACAAACGATCACATCGTCAGCAGAAGCCTTAGAAAAGGGCGAGATGACCTCGCAGGAATTGACGCACGCCTATCTCGGACAAATTCGGGGTTTGAACGGATCGCTCAATGCGTATATAAGCGTATTCGACGAGCAAGCGATGGAGCAAGCCAAAGCGTCCGATACACGGCGCGCGTCCGGTCAAACGCTCGGTCCATTGGACGGCGTGCCGATCGCGATCAAAGATAACATTCTCGTGCAAGGAACACGCACAACCGCTGGATCAAAGATATTGGAACAGTATATTGCCGTACATGATGCAACGGTGATAAGAAAATTAAAAGCCGCAGGTGCTGTGATTCTTGGAAAAACAAATTTGGATGAATTTGCCATGGGCTCATCGACGGAACGCTCGGCATATGGCCCAACAAAAAATCCTCATGACGTTGAACGTATTCCAGGAGGGACTTCTGGCGGGAGCGCGTGTGCGGTTGCGGCGGATATGTGTGTCGCGGCGCTTGGTTCTGATACAGGTGGATCGATCCGTCAACCTGCAGCCATGTGTGGTGTCGTTGGTTTGAAGCCAACCTACGGTCGTGTTTCTCGATCCGGATTGATTGCGCACGCATCTTCTTTCGATCAAATTGGACCACTGACCAAGACGGTGGAAGATGCAGGAATAGTGCTCGAAGCAATGATGGGATCGGATCCGAGAGATCAGACCACGGTAGACGCTCCCCCCTTACAAAGAGGGAACGCAAAGGGGTTGCAGGGCGTTACCATCGGACTTCCGAAAGAGGCTTGGGGTGCAGGCATGATGGATGGGGTGAGGCAGGATGTGATGGAGGGGGTAGAGGTTTTGAAATCACTTGGCGCGGAAGTGAAGGAAGTTTCATTACCATACACGGACGAGGCACTTGCGGTGTATTACGTGTTAGGTCCGTGTGAGATTTCCGCCAACCTCTCGCGCTTTGATGGGATACGTTACGGCACGCGCGTGGAAGGAAATAATTTAATAGAAACCTATCTGCATTCACGTGGACAGGGATTGGGGGAGGAGGTGCGTCGTCGTATCATGCTTGGAACGTACGCCCTATCAAAAGGATATTACGATGCGTACTATCGACAGGCGAACAAAGTGCGCACCTTGATTCGTCGTGCGTATCAAGATGCCTTTAAAGAAGTGGATGTCCTGCTCACGCCAACGGCGCCTTCAACCGCTTGGAAAATTGGAGAAAAGATTAGCGATCCACTCATGATGTATTTGGAAGATGTATTTACCGTGGGAATCAACGTTGCGGGTGTGCCAGCGATTTCTGTTCCTTGCGGCAGTCATGAAGGATTACCGGTCGGAATGCAATTGATTGGAAATCTATTTGAAGAGGGAACATTATTGGATATTGCCAGCGCCTTTGAAAAAGCAAACGCATGATCGATACACTCGTCATCCCATATATTGTTGCCGGTCTCGTGCTGGTGACGGTTGTTGGAATTTTGATCCATAAGGTTCTACGCGCTCTGCGTCGTCCAGATCTGCATTACCTGGATCGAAATAAGATCAAAGAAACGTGGCAACAAATCCAAACCATGTCAGAGCAGGGGAATATGGGAGCAAAAGTAGCTGTTATTGAGGCGGACAAATTACTTGATCTCGCGCTCAAGTCCATGTTGATGCCCGGTGAAACCCTTGGCGAACGCCTTAAAGTCGCGGCGTATAAATATCCTTCGATTCGTAACGTGTGGCCCGCGCATAAACTACGCAATCAGCTCGTACACGAAGCGACGTTTGAAATTTCACCTCGCCAAGCCAAACAAGCGCTGAATGATTTTGAAAAAGCGCTCAAATCGTTAAATGTGATGGATTAGAAAAATAATAAAATACATTGTACAGCTTAGTCGCGGTCGCGACTAAGCTGACGATCGGACGAGAAGGAATGCCTACTCGAGGAGACCTGTTTTGGCTGGAAGATATCTGATATACTTTATCTATTATCTATGGCTGAGATAGGAATGACAAAGAAATTTGAACTGCCTCACGGGCTTTACCCGCGGGATCGTCGAGCGGAGGGCCCAAAGGTTTTACGAGAGGCGTTTGATGATATGGGATTGCTCCCGGAATATTTTTGGTCTCTCGCAAAATGCTCCCATGATGCAAGAGAGTAGGCCGATAGGATGCAGCGGCAGGTGGCTCCAGACAAGGGGGTGATGATACAAAAGAAAACATGCCTTGAAATGGTTGAACCGGTATTATCACAAGTTCGTGTTGCGATGGATATGGCATTACACGAGCGCAACACATCACGCATGTTTCAACGGGTTCTTGGCAAAACGTTTGTTCAACTTCGAGCGGCGAGCAGGGGAGAAGAGCGTGTTTAGATTTTATAAACCGGAATAATTCAAAACCCCCTTTCGGCCAGCTCAGCTGGCCTTTCGGGGGCTTTGATGGGCATCCCGCGTGATGCTTCACACGGACGAGGCTTATCATCCATAAGAAAAATATCAGACTAATCATGTTTTGTCAATCGTGCATGTGGATACTATGCTATAATCCGGCCGCCTGGGGGCAGCGTGGTGCGGGACGAGGCTTATCATCCATCGTCCCAGGGGTTCGATTCCCCTTGCCTCCGCCAGAAAGGAATTCGCAAATTCGGGCTGTCCGCCTCGCTGCGCTCGGCGGCTAATTTGTATGGGATTTTTGGCGAAAAAGAAATGCGTTTATCAAACAAAATATGGTTCGAGCCGATTTGTTTTAGAAATGCTGTCATTTCCGACTTATCCCCACTCTGTATCAATTCTGTCGCGTGATTTAAGGATTTTACGAATGCACGAGCTGGTTCGAGCCAAGACACACTCCCGTTCTCGATTTCGCTTATTTCCTCGTTGCACTCAACTTTGCGCGAGAGTAATTTCTCTTTTTGTGCGGCATATTCTTCGGCAGACACAATTTCATCGAGATACGCAGAAAGCAATCTGTCCAATTTTCCACCAATGTCGACTATCTCACTCTTGAGATTTTGCAAGACAGCGTGATTGTCCAACTTTGCTTTCTGCTCGTCCTTGCCTAGCTCGCGCAAAACCTTTTCCGTGTCTTGGCTCAGCAAAGAAACTTTTTGCAGAAAACTTTTTATCTGTTCCATTAGTACTTCCTCGCGGGCATATTTTTGATTACATGGATTTTTCTTTTTGGTACAACGATAATAGTTATGCCCCTTCTGCAATTCGGCGGTTATCGCACATCCGCATTCTCCGCAAGTGAATAGTCCGCGAAATGGAAAAGTTTTCTCTGCTTTCCTCGTCTTGGTATGACCGCGAGATTTCATCACTTCTTGGCACTCGTCAAAAAGTTT
>VGLT01000015.1 GCA_016866635.1 Candidatus Uhrbacteria bacterium | reverse complement strand
CAATGATTGCTCCCTGTTCATTCACAATCTCCCCCGGGCGTTCTTTAATTTTTTTTCGCAAGAATGCATGAAAATCGAGCTTGCCCACAAAACAAATTCCCTGACTGTCTGGTTTTTTTGCGGTTGCAAGCTGGTATTTCTCTGCCAACTTCCGCACAGTTGTTTTTTTGAGATGTCCTATGGGAAACAGCGACTTCTGCAAAATGTCATGCGAAAGTCGATACAAAAAATACGACTGGTCTTTGGCTGGATCTTTGCCTTTCAATAAGCGGCCGCTTTTGATCTGTGCATAGTGGCCGGTGGCCACAACATCAAAACCACGTTGCATCGCTTGCTCAAAAAATAATCCAAACTTGATTTCCTCATTACACAACACATCTGGATTTGGTGTGAATCCGGCTTCATATTCCTCAAACATCCGATCGAGCACGCGCGCGCGATATTCTTTTTCAAAATCAAATGTGAGCAACGAAATGCCGAGCTGAGCACATACCCGCAAGGCATCCCGTCGTTCTCCTCGCCACTCACACTCGCCTGTCCAAAGATCTTTTGCATCAGACCAATTTTTGATAAATCCCCCGGTTACGTCGTACCCCTTTTTGATTAACAAAGCCGCGGCCACGCTGGAATCTACGCCGCCAGACATGCCGACTAAGACTTTTTGTTTTTGACGCTTCATGGTGCGGGGGGTGTACTATATTTTTCCAACAATGGCAAGATCTGTTGTTGATCCGTGATCCGAATCCTTCGCAACATATATCGTGCGGAGTCGACATGGAGCGAACCGGAACGCACCCAAAACCCAAGATCATATCCCGCCTTCTCTACCTCCCCCACAATGGTTGGTGACCAACTGCCATACGGATAGGCAAACGATGTAACCGGATGACCCAAAAGCGTCTCCAAATCTTTTTTTGATCCTTCAATCTCTTCCCAACGATCTTTTGCAGGCTCTTGTGTCAAAAACACATGATGTTTGGTATGTGCGCCGATCACCATCCCAGCTTCATCTAATTCCTGAATCATGTGTTCATCCATACTTCCTTGTAAATCGTGCGCCTCTGAAACGATAAAAAAAGTGGCCGTCAGTCCTAGTTCTTTGAGGATCGGAAAAGCATATTCATATTGGTTTGTGAATCCATCATCCAGAGTGATGAGTATAGGTTTTTTGGGCAGGCTCCCTTGACCTTTTTGGAGGGCGCGCGACAAATCATCGGGAGTAATTGCCTGATATCCTGCTTCAACCAAGTCGCGCATCTGTTTTTCAAATGACTCAGGGGTCACGGTATAGACACGTTCCGCGCTTGTAAACCGCGATCGCATGGGGCGAATGTGGTGATACATAAGTACCGGAACACGAATCGCGGTCTCCCCTGCCTTAGGAGTAGGGTCTCCCGCGATCTTGCCGCCGACAGAAATAATCTCCGGTTCTGGCACCTGATACGTCGATAGGGTTTCCCCAGATCCTTTTTCCTCGGTTTGAGCAATCACGATCGCCCATCGTGGATCAGATCCACCGATCAAAAAAAGAGGCGCGACGATCATGGCCACGGCAACAGAGACGAACAATAATATAAGATTCTTCATGTTCTTGCGGCGCGGACCGCGGCGAGTCCATCCAGGAGTTTTCCCTGTTCCTCTCGTAGGGCGAGCTGGCCGCAAGCTGCATCAATATCTTCTCCAAACGTGATGCGATGCGTGGCAGGAATGCCCAGTTCGTGCAAGCGATCAAGAAACGCGATCCGATCCGGGCGCTCGGTTCCCTGAAAAGCTTCTGTTTGATGATATTTTATCAAATTGACGTGGGAAAGGCGAAGGCGATTGCGTAACAGATTGGCAAGCGCGACCGCATCCTGTTCTCGATCATTGATCCCCTTTAGCAGTAAATATTCAAACATGACTTTGCGATTTGTTTTTTCCATGTAGATACGTACCGCGTCCATGAGTTTCACAAGTGGGTAGGCCTTGTTTACCGGCATGATTTTGGACCGGACCTCGTCGATGGCCGAGTGAAGGGAAATCGCCAGATTGACTTGGAGCGGCTCATCCGCAAGACGCAGAATTCCTGGAACCACTCCGCACGTGGAAATACTGATATGACGCGCGCCCAAACAAAATCCGGTTTGATCATTCAAAACGCGAATGGCCGCCATCACTTCATCCATATTATGCATTGGCTCGCCCATGCCCATAAATACCACGTTGGAGACACGCTCCCCCTGCGCCTTGAGCACACGCGCATAGTGAATCACCTGTTCCACAATTTCATCGCGCGTGAGATTACGCTTGAGCCCCATCGTTCCTGTTGCACAAAAAGAACAGGCCATGGCACAGCCAACCTGAGACGAGATGCAGACGGTGTTTCGCTCGTCCTCATGACACATGAGCACGGCCTCAATCTTTTTTCCATCTGCACAAGCCAAAATCGTCTTCATGGTATCGCCATGAGGGCTTTGCTGACCTTTGACGGATGAGAGCGCATCCCAGGGAATTGCTTGTTTGCAAACCTCGCGAAGCTCTTTAGAAAAAACCGTGACCTCTTCCCAACTACCAAGAAGATCCACGTAAAACGCTTGCTTGATTTGCTTTAAACGATACGTGGGTTCGCCACGCTCTTCCAAAAATTGTTTTACGTGATCAAAATTCATGATAAAACCAGGCCCACTCGGCCAAACGTTTAGCGGCGTTAAACGACCCTTCTTTGGTGGGCGCCCCAAGCACAGTAATAATTAATTCTTTCGATGGATCGGGCGATCGGCCATCCGCCGACATCGGCCGGAGTTGCACCACAAAGTTATATTTTGATTCTTCCAGATATCCTGTTTTACCGCCCACCACCCAGACATCGTCATCTTGCGTCAAAAGATAATTCGTATTTTTTATCACCTTGTGTTCCCGGGTTCCCACTAACGGGAAATCGTATGTTCCAAGCTGTGCCGCCTGCCGAATCATGGGTTGTTTGAATGCCTTTTCTGCAATCAAGGCCATGTCGCGCGCCGTTGTTTTGCTACGCGGATCCATCCCCGAGGCATCAAAAAAAACCGACTGTTTGGCTCCGGCTAATTTTACCTGTGCATTCATTTGATGAATAAATCCCTTAGAACCAAAACCAGAAATGCGTCCTAATGCCGTGGCTGCGTTATTCGCGCTGGCCGTAATGCTGGAAAACATTAAGTCTTTGATGGTAAGAAGTGTTCCCGAGGTGACACGCAAACGCCCGCCACCAACCTCATCCACTTTTTTGATAGAGACGACCTTTTGCCACTTTGGATTTGATTTAACAAACGCAAGCGCATTAGCAAGCTTGGTCAGACTCGCGGCGACACGCGCGTGATCAGGTTTAAAAGCGTAGAGTTGTTGATGCGTGTGGGGAACCAAAACAATAGCAGAGGCAAATTCATTTTCTAGAGGCACAAATGGCACCGCGTCGGTCTTTAAGACGGCTGCATTCGAAGATACAGCAAAAAACAGACCACCGACAAAAAAAATAACTCCCAAAAAAGCCTTCGTTCCAAGCATAAATCTATTCTAGCATAAAAAGAACCAGCCGGCCCCTCCAGGATCCCGCGAGGTGCGGGTGGAGAGACCGGCTGTTGTTGAAGGTGCATTACTGACGACGCGTCGGCGCCGACTCCGCGAGGTAGCGCTGTCAACTTCCAGACCTGACCCAGAAGTGACCCTAGAACTGACCCCGGAAGTGACCCTGGCTCTCCAAGCCAGAAACACATACGCTTGTTCTGGGGATGTTTTAGGGCGCACAAACCCACTCCGCCACTTCCTTTATCAAATGCGGGTGGGTTTTGAATAAATTGGTTCCGTGCCCGGCATGCTCAAACATTTTAAACACGATGTGATCGCCCGGCATCAGCTCCTCAATTTTTCTTGCGGCTTGAAACGGTTCTTCATCATCCACGGCTGACGCGGCTATCAATGCCGCTTGTTCATGGCGCAACCGCTTGGCGTATTCAAATGTTTTGACCCCATGATAATTTTCTCCGGGCGAAAGCAACACCACCTTGGGAATATCCCGATGATTTGCCACGGCCTGCAAGGCAAGATTCGCTCCAATGGATGCGCCGACCATCGCCAGTTGTCCATGCAAAAATCCTTTTTCTTCTAACCACACAAGCGCTGCTTCCACATCCTTTTCAGACTCTGCCTGAAACTCCTGATCGCCCTCGCTTTCCCCATGCCCACGCAAGTCAATGGCTAATGACGCCATTCCCTTATCCTCCAGCCTGTTTTGAAGCTCCTGCCAGCTCGACCGATCTGCCGGCATCATATGCAGCAATAAAACACAACGCCTCGCGTTTACCGGGGCAATAAACGTCCCCACGATATTCACTCCATCGCTCGTCTGAAAGGTGATGCGCTCAGACATATACCTATCATAATGCGCCCCGCCAGAAAAAAAGCAAATCACGTCGCTCGCGAGCGATGTGACAAATCTAAAATTTTACCCGTGTCCCCGGTGACAAGGATTGACCACTTCCCGGATCATCCATCTCTAAATCTAAATCCATTCCCTTTGGTTCTCCCGCCTGTTCCTCCAATTTCTTTTTATCTGTTTCAATCGGTCTTCCTTTTTGCTGTGCAAGATCCTGCATCATCCCTCCACCTCCGCCAGCTGATGATTGGCCTGAGCCCTTCTTGCGTTTCCGCTTCCGCTTCTTTGCTTCACTTCCTAATGACGGCAACCCCCTCCCCTCTGTCATGATCACGCGTGGCCGGTTTGGACCACTCGCTGGAGGCGTGTGTGGTAGAACTCGATCATCTTCATCGGGCGGAATGGGTTCCTTCATCATTTGCTTCATGTGACTCGATTTATTCTTGCGCTCCTCTGCCACAATCGGTCGGCATTCCGGACAGTACATGGGACGCGTTGGATCCAATTGAATCGCCAAATTCCACACCTTGCCGCAACGTGTACAGGTGTGCGGAAAATTTGGCCGATTGCTCTTTCCCCCACCCTGAGGTTTATTGGCTGCAATCGCCGCCAAACGCTCGGGTGTAATCTTTAAATATTCGTGTGTATCTTCTTGAACAGGCTCAAGGGTCAACGACGGAACGGGGCTTACAACCGGAACCACTTCCTCTACACGTTCTTCTTCTGTTTTAAGAGACGGATACTGGAGAGCCGGCGTTCCATTTAACAACACGTCTCCCCCGATCTGTTCCGGAACGCTCATCGTTGCAGGCAAACCAGCTGCCTCCATCCCACTCCATTGCAATACTTTTGCTTCGATCACAGAACGGCTTTCTGCATACCGCTCACGACTCACCGCGACAACCTTCGCTGTCGAACGTGTCCGCTCCGCAATCGGAGGGAGCGTCATCGCGGAAAAAGGTGGGGTCGCCATTCCATCGACCATCAATTTTAAATAAATATTATATTTTGCTAGATTCACCAAATCTTCCGGAGTAAACGTGGGGGCAAATTCCACCTCCATCGCTTCCGCATCAGCAGATCCCACACGAAACGTCACCAGCGTCCCGACGTTTCCAAAAATGGCTGGGGTCACTTTTTCATCCAATTGCTCAATGTATTGGTGTGCCACCGTTAAATTCAAACGATATTTACGCGCTTCGGATAAGATGTTCGCAAATGATTCGTTCGCAAAATTTTGGAACTCGTCAACAAAAAGATAAAAATCCCGACGCTCCGCTTCGCTCGGAATGTTCTGACGTTCTTGAGCCGCAAGTTGCAGTTTGGTAATGAGCATTCCTCCAAGCAAGCGCATGTTGTCCTCTCCAATACGCCCTTTGGACAGGTTTACAATCAAAATCTTTCCATCATCCATGATGCGCCGCAGATTCAAGGTTGATTTCACCTGCGCCACGATGTTACGAATAACGGAAGACGACAAAAATTGACCAACTTTATTTTGCACCGGAGCGATCGCTTCCGTCGCGTATTTCTCTGACCATGAAGTAAATTCTGCGACCCAAAACGTTTTCACGATCGGATCACGTAGCTTAGCGATCACACGCGCGCGGTATTCCTTATCGACTAACAAACGATTGATTCCCAGGAGTGTTGCTCCAGGATAATCCAAAAGCGCGAGCACACAGTTCATCAAAATATATTCCATGCGCGGGCTCCACACATCCGGCCAAATCTTTTTGAACACCCCCATGAGACCGGAGGCAATCAACGGCTTCTGTTCATCGTTTTCTGTCTCCAAAATATTAAATCCCATTGGATAATCCACATCCGCGGGATTAAAATAGACAACATCATTCATCCGATGCGATGGAATAAAATCTAATAATTTTTCCGCTGTATCGCCATGAGGATCAATATAACAACACCCATGACCCGCATAGACGTCGGACAGTAACATGTTTTCCAACAGAGTCGTTTTACCAGTACCGGTCTTTCCAATCACATACACATGTCTCCGACGATCATCTGTTTTAATACCAAAACGCCGACGCTGATTTCGGAAATTGGTTTCAGCGAATAAGGTTATCTCATTCTCGTGATCGTGATTGTATTGAATCATGGTTATCCAAATGGAATATTTGCGGGTGCTTCGTTCTTCTTCGCTTCCGTGCGACTCAACTGAGGAGCCTTGACCTGCATCAAGATCGGGAAATGCCACAACGTCGCCAATTCCTCTGTTGATAAGGTATACGATGGCCAGCCGGCCCAATTCGAACGCGCGCGATAAGCAGTGATCAGGTGGTGTTTACGAATATTGTTACGCAGATCCTTAAAAAACCATAGGGCGCCACTGTTACCCACGACATTCGTTTCCGGTTTCAACGATTGACTACTAAACATGTTGTTGGTTTGTTTGATCGAACCAACAAATGGGTTCGCAACACGCGACTTTTGCATGACGGTTTTCTTAGCAATGTACATGAAACGGATCTTGGTTTGAAAATTAATTCTTTGCGCCTTGCGCTCGACACCTTCAAGAACTTCTTTCTCCATCGGAGACAAGGCGAACAGCTTAGGAAATAAATCCTTTTTTTCTTCTTTATGTGGGGCTTCTTCCGCTGTTCCTAATAGAACATGAATAAATGTCTTCCCAATATTCAGAGGGATGTCCACAAGGAGTTCTAGAATGCTCTCCTTATGTTCCTCCTTAATTCCTTTAAGTTTATTAATCAACTTTTCTGCACGCGCTTTTGCCGCCTTTTGATCGGTCGGAGTAATCACAATCTGATACCAAGCTTGCTCATCAGCACTAAGACGAGAAAAGCCCTCGAGCATTGCGGCGAGATTGTCTTTAAACTCTCCAGAAATAGGGTCAACCAAATCGTGATAGGTTTTTAATGGGTATGAATCCGCAATCACATTAATCATTTCCACGCCCCAAGCATCCCATTCTTCGTCTGGATAATGGCTGGGGACCTTTTTTGCGTAGTCCTCAACTTCTTGAATTTCGGCATCTGGATACTGGGCATAAATGGCCGCCTCAACAAGATCGCGCATTTTCCGTTCTGAATAAATAAAATAACTCACCTGACCACCCAAGGAAGCAATCTCAAGGGAAATAGGCGCTTGAGATACACCGCGAATCCATGTATCCGTCCAAGAATTTGATTGGTGAGCCCCAGCAAAATACGCCATCATGTTTTCCACGGCTTTTGGAGTCTGTTCAGAAACCTTGGGAACGGCGACGCGTAATAAAATCCATTCTCGCTTTGCTCCAAATTTTCCTTGGCGGTTAAATTGCCAATAATACAGCGCTCCCCATCCCAATGCCCAAGCAACAGCAATCCATCCTCCATGCAAAAATAAAAACCACATCGCAGAAAATGGATCGTTTCCTGCGAGATTCAAAAATACATCTACCCCGCCTTGCAACCAATTCAGAAACTTTGAAAAGTATTCGAACATGCGCAACTACAGGATAGCACAAAAAGTGTATTGTGCTAAATACTTTATGCCAGGTATTCTTTTTTGTATTACTTCCGCAACTTTGCGCTCAAGCTTTGCCACGATACAAGAAGAGGAGATGCAATAAAGATCGAGGAATAGGTTCCTACCGCGATTCCAATAATCAACGTGAGGGTAAATTCATGCAAGCTTTCTCCACCAAAGAAATAAATGGCAAATAAAGCAAGAAGCGTGGTCATCGACGTACTAAATGAACGCAAAAAGGTCTGGCGAACAGAGGTAGCGACAATGTCGGCAAACGAGCCATTAAGCTTAGTCAAATTTTCACGAATACGATCCATCACCACAATCGTGTCCGTGATGGAGTAGCCAAGAATAGTCAGGATCGCCGCGATAAAAGACGTCCCGATCTCCACTCCGTAAAAATGACCCAAGAAAGCAAACACTCCGACCGGAATAATCACGTCATGGAATGCGGCAAGAATGGTCACGACTCCGTATTTCCAGGACTTGACGGGTGAGGAAACCTTCCGGAAAGCGTACGCGACATAAAACAAGATAGCGACGAGCGCGATGATTAATCCGCGAAAGGATTTCTGACGCAATTCTTCTCCTACCACGGGTCCGATCGAATCAAACCGGAGTTCTGTCACATTGCCAAACGCTTTTTGTAAATCTCCAAACACCTTTTGATGCTCCTCCTCTGTCATGTTGCGTAAACTCATTTGCATGTCCGTATCACCCACCGGCTGGATCACGACCGTTCCAAGATCAATCTTTGTTTGATCTAATACCTGCTGGACCTCAACTGATGTAGGACGGCGCTCTACGCCAGAGGCGGTCCCACTGGTAGCGGAAAAACGGACCGCTAAAAGAGATCCTCCGGTAAAATCAATGCCCTGTTTCAATCCCCACATGGAAAGCATGGCGATCGATCCTGCTATCATGATGACAGAAAGCGTGTACCAGATTGGTTTCAACTTAACAACATTAAATTTCATAGATGAAGAGGGGGTGTGACATTACTCATTACTTATCACTCATTACTCTTTCTTTTGGCTTCAAAAACAGCCATCCAAATTTTGTGATCGGCGTTCCGACAACAAAGCGGAGTAGCGTTCGACAGGAAACCACGGCCGTAAATAACGAAATCAGTGTACCGATCGCGAGGGTGAGGGCAAATCCCCGAATAATCGAGGAGGAAAACCAATACAACACCGCGCAAGAAATGAGGACGGTCGCGTGCCCATCACGAATGGATGGCCACGCACGGCGGAACGCATCTTCCAAGGCTTGAGCAAATCCCTTGCCTTCCAGCCATTCTTCCTTCAAACGTTCAAAAACCAACACATTTGCATCTACAGCAATCCCGATCGATAGTATAAACCCGGCAATTCCAGAAAGCGTGAGCGTCACCGGGATCAACTTAAAGAGGGCGGCGGAGATCGCTGCATACAACACCAGTGCGAGGATCGAGATAAATCCCGGGAATCGATACAGCAAAAGCATATACACACCGACAAGCAAAAACCCAATCAAGCCAGCTGAGAGAGATTTTTGTAAGGAATCAGCTCCGAGCGTCGGTCCTACGGTCTGTTGTGCAATAAGCTTAATCGGCACGGGTAGAGCACCGGCCTGAAGGCGCCGCGCGAGAATTTTTGCTTCTTCGATCCCAAAATTTCCCGTGATAACCGCTTGTCCACCAATAATCTCATTCGATACCTGGGGTGAGGAAATAAGGTCTCCGTCTAGAAAAATGCCTACCGGTTTTCCAATATTCCGTTTCGTGATCTCCTGAAACAGCTTTGCTCCTTCCGTGTTAAACTGCAGAGCAACCTGGATCGCACCGGTTTGTTGATCAAAATCCACTCGTGCGCTGGATAGTTCTCGACCGGTTAATTTGGTTGATTTCCATGGATCTTCTGACGGCACAAGATCTTCCGCCACCAAGCGTTTTATCTCAATCGCACGCACACGCGGATTATGCACCACGCGCTCTTCTTTTTTCCAAATCAAATGAAATCCAAATTCTGTCTCCACAATGCCGGAAATGGCTCCGATGGGTAATTCCCAAGCGGCTTTTTCAAATGCCTCAACGGTTGACCCTTTTGCCAACCACTTCAGATCCCCCTTTGTCTCTTTCGCCCCTGGCTCCTCTGAATGCTCACCTGCGAGCTCTGCAAAATTTTCTGGGGTTGCTTTTGTTCGGAGTTCGGCAATCTTTGCACGCGCCTCTTCCTTGCTTCGGTCAGATGATGCGCTGGCCGCTCCTTTATATCCAAGCAGCAAATGGTGGACATGAACCTCGTTACTTTGATCTTTTATTTCTTCCACCTTGGCAACGGCATACGTCTTAGAGCGCTGAATCACATACGGAATAATCGTACCAGGAGACACGGTCTTTGCCACGGTCAAAAGATCGTTGTACGCGCCTTGTTCCTTTAAAAATCCAAGATCTCCTGCTGTGGATGTGTTGGTTTCTGTTCGGAGTTGCGCGATCGCTCCAAAATCTGCCTTTGGTTTTTGAACTTCTTTCAAAATCGCATGCGCACGATTCTTGGCATCCGTATTTTGTGTCTCTATCTGTTTTCTTTGCGCATCGGTCAAGGGCGGCGTCGGATTCCCCTCTTCCTTAAATTCCAAAATCGGGGTCTCCCCAATTAATTTAATTGCCTCGCGAATGTCCTTGATCCCCGCTAGCTCCAAATGGACGCGCCAAGAATCGCCTGCCTGAATCGTCTTGATCAATGGCTCAGACACCCCCAAAGAATTTACACGACGCTCAATCACATCTCGCACACCAACCAATGCTTCTTTTCTATCTACGGATGATACCTTAGACACATCCGCCTCATATTCCAAGCGAGTACCACCCTGTAAATCCAATCCAAGCACAAACGGTTTTTCGACATTTCCCAATTGGATCCCGATCACATCTTGTGACAGACGTGCCAACCAATTTAATGGCCCTGGAAAAGAAAAGGATGCAGCCGCCAAAAACAGGATCGCGAGACCAATCACACGACGACGCACACGACGACGAGATGGAACTGAAGTGGAAGATGTTTGCATAGAATCGGCTGGAGTGTAACTGAGGAGTGTAAAATATGTAAAGCTGGTCTCAATCATTCATTACGCATTACGCATTACTCATTACGTTTTACTATAGTTTCTCATTACTTAATTGCGGTTCCATTTTTGGCGGCATGCGTTTAATCAACCAGCCCTGTTGGAGGATGGTCAACAAACTCATCACAAACCAATACAGTGTAAGACCTCCGGGCAGAGTAAATCCAATAATTCCCGTGACGACCGGCATCATGTACATCATCTGTTTATTCATGGTCGTGGCCAAACTCTCATCTTTGGCGCCCGGTGATTGAGCGACTTCTGCGGGCGGAGGGGTTATGGTTGCAGCCGGAGGCTTCAGCATCTGCTTTGATTGCACAAACTGGATTAAAGCGGCGGCGACAGCTAGCATGTAACTCGGGCGAGTGAGATCGAGCAATCCCAAAAATTTGGTATTAATGAATGAGGGATGAGCGATAAATGTATAGAGGAGATTAAGTTCATTGGATCCCAAACTGATAGAGAGGGCTTGGTATAATGCAATTAAAATTGGTAATTGAATCAGCAACGGCAAGCAAGAGGCGGCTGGGTTTACTTTTTCTTTTGCGTATAATGCCATCAATTCTTTTGCCTGCTCTTCTTTATTATCATTCAATCGTTTGCGGATCTCATCTATCTTTGGTTGAAGGCTCTGGAGCGCACGCTGTTGTTTGATCTGCGCGACCGTAAACGGATACAGAACAAGTTTGATCAAAAGCGTAAGCACGATGATCGCCCAACCCAAATCCTGGCCCGGGATCAGGTTATACAACCAAATCAACAAATTTAAGATGGGTTGAAGGAGGGCAACGGTGTAGATGTGTGAAATAGCGGAAAACATATAAAAAAAACTTTTAGCTTATAGCTGTTCGCTTTTAGGTTCTTCTGACTCGACGGATTCTGTTTCAACAGGAGCTGGTTCGAGAGTA
>VGLT01000014.1 GCA_016866635.1 Candidatus Uhrbacteria bacterium | reverse complement strand
GTGCTACTTGATACTTGCTACACATCATAAATTGTTTCACGTGAAACAAATTCGCAGGTGCTTGCTACGTGCTACTTGATACTTGCTACACATCATAAATTGTTTCACGTGAAACATAAAACCACCTGGTGGTGGTTTTATCATGGTGGACTCGAGGGGAGTCGAACCCCTTACCTCTGCAATGCGAATGCAGCGCTCTACCAGATGAGCTACGAGCCCTCAAATTGTTTCACGTGAAACAAATTCACAAATACTTGCTACGTGCTACTTGATACCTGCTACTTGTCAAAAATTGTTTCACGTGAAACAAATTGGTTCTTCGTTCTGCCCCTAGAGGGAATCGAACCCCCATCATCGCCTTAGGACGGCGCTGCTCTATCCATTGAGCTACAGGGGCATGAATATTGACTAAAACAAGTGTCGTAAAATATTAATGTATCTTTTCCTCTAAAATCAGCAAAAAAATTATAAAAATTTTTCGGCCGCATGTCAATCATTTTTGGACCAGGTCCGGACCAGGTCTGGGACCACTTCTGGGACCGGGTCTGGGACCGGGTCTGGGACCGGGTCCCGGATGTTGACGGAAGATGGTTTTTCTCTTATTGTATGGCCAACCTATGCCAAACAAAGCAGCTGCCGCCAAGGCTCTACGACAAACCAAGAAGCACACTGTCAAAAATCAGCGTATGAAGATGCATGTGAAGGCGTTAATTCATCAGGTGCAGGCCCTTGCAAAAGAGGGGAAGCGTGACGAAGCGCTACAGACCGGTCGCAAATTACAGCAGGCGATTGCAAAGGCTGCCAGGGCTAGTGTGTTTCATAAAAATAAGGCGGCGAATAAAATTTCGGCATTACACAAAATGCTTAGCAAGACAGTAAAACAATAAATCAGAAAAACAGGCTTCCCCGGAACCTGTTTTTTCGTTTTACTATTTTTTAGAGAATCGTTGTTGCCTCTTGGTCATCGGAGAATCCGGCTCTTTGCATAAACAAGGCGCGTAGAGCGATGGCAAGGTAGCGCTCGTGGGATATTATTTTATTATTTCTCCATTTTTTGACTACGTATGGATGCAGGCCATCGATCGCACCGTCACGAACACGCAAGGCGGCGCGAGCCTGAGACAAGAGTGTGTTCAACAACTGAGAGGCGAGGTCGGCGTCCTGTAATGCATCCTTCCAACCATCCTGATTTTGCAGATATTGCTCAGTATATGTGTAAATAGAAGGGGAAAACTCTGTCTTTTCCGCTGTGTGCGCTCCGCCTGCTGCGAGCTTTAGCAGTTCATTCCAGGCAAACCAGCTGTCACCATCGGTGGCTTCCGCGATCCGATGGATCGCCGTCTGATCTTGAATGCCTAGACGTCCTGCGATCTCGCTGGCCCAACGAAAAAATCCCGCTCCTTGTTGTGCTGGAAATTCATATTTTATTATTTTTGGTACTTGTGCAAGCGCCTTTTCAATCGCTGTGGACGGTGGTTCGCTCTCAACGCTCACCACAATAATATTCTCTGGATCTTTTGATAGCGCTTGGACCAAAACCGCTTGCTTTGATTTCGCACCATCGGTTAACAAATTGCTCGTGCGTAAAAAACGGCGTGGAGAAAATAAGCTGACCGTGTTTGCGCGCTGTGCGATCTCATCCACGGCATCCTTTCCTGGCATAATCCGCTCAACGCTGGACCCGCTTGGATCATATTTCTGCTTAAACGCATTTTCCAACTCCCGCGCTTTTTCCTGAGCGCGAAAGGTGTCGGGACCGATACACAAAAGAAGCATGGGAATAGGGTAGAGGATCTGCACGGGATGCTCAAGTTCAACGTGATCGTGCCAGACAACATGCCCGCCTCCGTGGTCGCGGACATGATCCGTTCCTGCGGAACGGTGGTCGTCGCGGTGAAGCCGCGCGACTAGCACCCTCATTTTTTCTCTCATCTCCACTCGCCGCGTCAAACGGAGCCGTGTCCAAGCACACCTCCGCTACTCCAGGCGCGGTCTTTGTTTTTCAAATAGTATTTAGTTGTATAAACTGTTCATTCTTGACTTACCGCTTCATTTAATCAAAAATCTCAGCAAGGAGGATCCATGATACACGTGACGATCAAGGGGTTCGAAGGGCCGGGAGTCCCGGCAATGGCTGCAGACATCCGTAGTTGTGTGGTTGGTGACGAGTTCGACATCGATGATGAGAATCTGTACGTCGAAATCTCAAGGGACTATGTTGATGGTTCAGCCGTGCTCTGCTTCGTAACACACTTCCCGCGGGTGGAAGGCGATCCGACGCTGAGTGACCGTGCTCTGTGCCAGCACCTGGCGCAGGCTCTCGGAGAGGAACTGGAAGAAAAACGAAAGGTCCACCACCAGCCCATCGAGCGATCATGGGTCGAGGTCTATGTGTTCCCAACACCCGTAGGTCCGCGTGGCTACTACTCGTCCAAGCCCTAGCCCATCTGACTACAAGCCACGTGTCGTCGATGGATAGCTCCAAGACCTGACGCGTCAACTGACTCGAGCAACCTCCGCCGCAAGGGGACGGCGGGGGTGCTCGGTTTTTTTACATAACCTTCTCCATCTCCTCCCAATTTTTCCCCGCTTTTACGTCAACCACGATCGACACGCCGATCTTATCCACGTTTTCCATAATATCTTTGATCATGGGCGCGAGCTTTTTAACTTCGTCTTTGGGAATTTCGAATAGCAATTCATCGTGAACTTGCAACAACATGCGTGCTTTAGACGAGTGCTTAGGCAAGACATCGTGCAACTTAATCATCGCCATTTTAATCATGTCGGCTTCTGTTCCTTGGACCGGCATGTTGATCGCCATGCGTTCTGCTTGAGCGCGCACCTGATGCAAATCAGAACTGATTTCTGGCAGGGGACGGCGGCGACCAAACAGTGTTTCGACATACCCGAGCTTGCGCGCCAACTCTTTTGTCTCCTCCATGTAATTTTTTACGCCGGGGTAGGTCTTAAAATACGCTTCGATAAACTTTTTCGCATCCGCAAAAGAAATATCTGCTGTCACGGATAATCCTTGCGGACCTTGCCCAAAAATCAATCCAAAATTAATTGCTTTCGCGACGCGACGCTGATCCTTTGTCACATCTTTTTGATCAATATTCCAAATTTCCGCCGCGGTCACGGTATGAATATCTTCGCCGCGATCAAACGCCGCCAACATCTTTTTATCTTTCGCGAGTGCGGCAACAATACGCAGTTCGATCTGCGAATAATCAAATGACACAAGCTCAAATCCCTTTTCTGCGATAAAGGCTCGGCGAATTTTACGGCCTAATTCTGTTCGAATCGGAATGTTTTGTAGGTTTGGATTTACAGAAGACAGTCTCCCCGTGGCCGCCACCGCCTGGTTGTATGTTGTGTGAACACGCCCCTTCTCATCCGCCTGCCCAGGCAATGTCTCAACGTACGTCGAGAGCAGTTTGGACACTTCCCGATGATCCTCAATCAACTCGATCAACGGGTGGCTCCCGCGCAATTTTTCCAGCTCTGCTGCTGCGGTAGAAAATCCTGTCTTTCCTTTTTTCACCCCTTTTGTTTCTAACTTCAGCTCTTCAAATAATATAACCGCAAGCTGACTAGGCGAGGCTGGGTTAAATTCGTGTCCCACTAATTTATACATTTTTTTCTCCAGCGCGGCTCGCTCGACCTTCATCTCTTTTTCCAACTCCTTCACGTACCCTCGATCAATCAAAATCCCTTTTTGCTCCATCTCAAACAACACAGGGATCAACGGAATTTCCACTTGATCAAATACACGCTCAGACGTCTCTTCTTTCAGGAGCGCGCGCAATGTTGGAACCAGCTCCAGCACCGTCTCGACCGATTGTGTCGCAGACACCGGCTCATTCAATTGTTTGTTTAAGTATTGTAATGAAATCGTCGCCAAATCATGATTGCGCTCACCCGCACTTAAAAGATAGGAGGCGATCATCGTATCGAATGACCAACCACGCGCTTCCAAACCTAGAGAGGCGAGTGCATGCATTTGCCCCTTGGCGTCATGCGCAACTTTGGCAATCGACTCGTCTTGTAAAAGCTTGGACACGCTCGACAACACGCTCGGTCCAAATAAGTATGCCCCTTTTTCCGATCCCAGCGCCACCCCGTCAATCATCGCCCCAAACAGCGAGTCGCTGGCCCCTCGGCTCACATGAACAACAACGTATGGTGCTTTTTTCAATTCACTGATCGCTTTTTCTGCGTCTTCCTTTTTCTCCATTCTTTTCTCCGTAGTAACTTTTTCCTTTTGACTTTTGCCTTTTGCCTTACGCGGTTCTTCCCTCCCAGATATTTTCTTCAACAACGATTTAAATCCCATGCTCGCAAAAAACGCAATCAGCTTCTCTTGATCCATTGCTTCTCGTGTATGCAATTTGTATTTTAGTGGCATCTCCGTCAGGATCGTGACCAACATCAAACTTTCTGGAATATTTTTTTCTCCATCTAACAGTTTTTGCCTCACCGACGCAGACAATGTTGACTTCTCATCATGTGCCGCCTTCAAGATTCCACCAATCGTTTTGTAGGTCTGTAATAAATCCGTCGCGCCCTTCTCACCAATCCCTTTGATCCCCGGGATGTTGTCTGATGGGTCTCCTCGCAACGCCTTATATTCCAAAAACTGTGCCGGTGTCAGCCCATATTGTTTTTTCACCTCTGCTTCATCAAACGTGACCGTGTCAGTTACCCCTTTTTTAAACGCCAGGACCGAGATACCGGATTGAACCAACTGTAATGCGTCACGGTCGCCGGTGATGATTGTCACATCATACCCCTCTTTCTTGGCGCGATAGGCAAGTGTACCGATGATGTCATCCGCCTCATATCCATCGAGCTCAACCGAATCAATACCAAGATGCGTCAGCCCTTCTTTTACGAACGGAACTTGGTCATACAGTTCATCCGGTTGTTCCTCGCGATGCGCTTTGTATTCCTTGTAAGCCTCATGCCGAAACGTCGGCGCTTCCGTATCCCAAGCGGCTATAAACGCGTCGGGTTTTTTTTCCTGCAATAGCTTAAGAACGACCATCATCATGCCGTAGACAGCGTTCACTACCTTCCCTTGCGGGTTGGTCAGCGGGGGAAGCGCGTGCCAAGCACGATGGAGGAGAGCGTTGGCATCCAGAAGAAAAAATTTTGGCTTCATGATCAAAAGGGTAACACATCTCCCATCACGCATCACCATCTAGCATCCAAATAGCAGACGACCCCGGTCGAGGAGACTGGGGTGTCAGATTGGTTGGCCCAAGGTAGGGGGCCGAGGAGAAGAGGTAGGAAGAGCGGGGGGCACAACACCGCGCTCACTGCGCGCCGCCCAGGCGTAGGGGGCGAAAACGTGGGGAACGTCACCACCGAACAGGGCGAGGGGGGGCTTCTCCCCGGGAGAGCCGACCGCTGCCTCGAGGCCGATCAAGCTGATCCCGGTCTCCCCGGAACGAGAGCAGATCACCGGCCCAACGACACCCATCTTCGACGGGAACTCCTGCCCGTCATTGATCACCTGGCCACGCCCGTTCGTGTCGATCAAGAGGTGTCGAGCTCTGCCATCACCGAAGGACACGATCATGCGTCCAAGGCCGCTGTCGGGCTGACGCAAGATCTGCGACACGTTCACGATCGAACGACCGGGAAAGTGCGCGACCGCCTCCCAGGCGCTGGGGGTGTTGATCTGTCCACTCCCCGGCAGGTGACTCAAGATCGCCTCCCGATGCGGAGCAACCGCATACAGACGCGGACGAACACCGAAGATGTCGAAGATCAGAAGCGGCCTGCCCCTCGCGTCCTTGATCGATTCGAAGATCTTCCCGTTCGTCGTCACCATCTGGACGCTGCCGTCGAAGGGGGCGAATCGGCGCACCCTACCCGCTTCACCTTCGCTGGTCAGCACTCGAGCCAGCTGGCCGGCGAGCCTGGCGACCCGATACGGATGTTCAAACTTCCGCACAAGGAGACTCGTCGTACTGCCCACGCGAAGGTAGCTCACGACATAGGTGCCGAACCGTCCAATTTCCTCCTTGCTCAGGGGTCGTCCCAGAACCGTTGGCGAATCATCCATCTCCGTTCTCCTTCCACAACGCAAACCGGTTGCCCACCCGGCCACCTGCTTCTAGGTGTGATAGAAAAAAGGGCGAGAAACCAAAAAGAAAATACGGCATTTTATCAAAAAAGTCAACACCGACCTCTGAGGCCTTGCGCGCGTAGAACTGCGCGCGAAGAGAGGTCGGTGGTTTCTGGAGGTTGGTCAGTGGGGGAAGCGCGTGCCAGGCACGATGGAGAAGGGCGTTGGCATCGAGGATAAATAAACGAGGCTTAGACATGTGGCACATTAAAACATAAAAACACGAGAACATGAAAACGAATTTCTCCAGATACGATGAGACCGGCCACGTCGCGCGAGGGCGAGGGCCGGTCCAGAGTGACTGCGGAACTGTGAGCGGGCGACGCCGAGGTCTGCCCGTGGGGGAAGGTTCTAGAGAGGGTGTGACGCGATGGGGTTACCGTTGCGCGCTACGCCGCCTGCTGCTGGCCGCCGGTCGCGTACATCGCGACCGAGCCGCCGGCCTGGCGCGCCTGCGCCGCCGAGAGCTCGACGACCTGCTTCTTGCCGCCGACGTTGGCGACGCCGATCACGCCGTACTTGTTCTCGGTCGCGTCGAAGACCCGGCTGATGATCGCGATCTCGAGCGTCGGCGCGCCCCAGATGATGGTGCCGTCCGGCAGCACCTTCAGGGTGCGCGAGGCGCCGACCTGGTCGGTCACGCTCATGGTGCGCGCGCCGGCCTTGTCGAACTTCACGCGCGAGATCGAGCCGATCGGGTTGGCGAAGGCCGCGTTGGTGAGGTGGTCCCACTTCGCCGCCTGCGCCAGCTCGTCGCTGGACCGGCTCTTGCCGTCGAACTCGAGGATGGTCTGGGTGCGCTTGCCGTCGTTGAGCTTGGTGCCGATGAAGATCTGCTTCTCGGGGTGGTAGTCGTCGACCACCACGCCCTGGCTCTTGATGGCCGTCTCGCTCCAGGCGCCGTCGAGGCAGAAGGCCGAGGAGCTGTTCTTGCCGACCAGGTGGAGCTGGCGGGTCGGCCTGCCGGTCTTCTCGTTGATCACCTCGCCGAAGGCCTGGACGATCTGCTCGAGCTGCTCGACCGTGAACGCCCGCAGGAGCCCCGTGTCGCCGCCCAGCGTCTTCTGCGCCATCGCGTTGAAGTAGCGGGTCACCGCGACGTAGCCGCTCGGCGGCTCGTCGACCTGGATCTGCTTCTTCTCGGCCGTGGTCACGCCGGTGTCCTTGACGTAGAGCACGAACTTCGGGTCGCTGCCGCGCGAGACGTGCAGCGCGATCGCCCGCTGCTGGGTGATGCCCTCCCGCATGATGAGCGTGCGGAGGTCCTTCAGGTTGCCCTCGAACCGCTTCAGGTGGACGATGGTCATCGGTCTGCTCCTTGAATGGGTTTCTGTACCGGTCTCTCTCCGGCTCGCCCCACCACGGGGCTTCTCGCAAAATTAACGAGTGGCAAGATGATAAAACGAGCCGTGAGGGTTGTCAAGGAGAGCGATATTTTGTACGATCAGGCCATTCGAGAATGGCGTGCCCCGTCATTCGCGAATGACGAGGCGTGGTAGCCAAGTGGTAAGGCAGGAGTCTGCAAAACTCCTATGCGCGGGTTCAATTCCCGCCCACGCCTCCAAATGAAAAAGACCGCCTTAGGAGGCGATCTTTTTCTTATTCCATTGAGTGGAGTTATCTCCCATCTCAAGGATTTCAATGGAAGCGTTGCGTTTGATGCCGAATCGACGCATCTCGCCTTTTTCTTGCATCCATACGTCCACGCGGTAGGAATAACGCTTATTCATACGGTCGTGAACTTCAAAGACCTTGTCGCCGAAGTAATCTGGGATGCGGATCTTCGTTCCAAAGGGGAGGACATTGGTCGCCACGATCCCATCTCGGGTCGTAGAACCGTCCGCTGTGATAAACGGATCGCTGTCACACTCTTCAACCGAAGAGGTATAAGCCGTGACGTCCATTTTTATGGTTTTAAGCACAACCGGCTCAGGAATCACAAAAATAGGGACGCCGCGGGTCTCCGCAGACGCCAAACGAAAATTCAGCGGGATCCAGGTAGGGCTCTGAGCCGCCTCGGCCACGTTCGTAGAAAGCGAAAACGAGCCAAAAATCAATGCAAAAATGGCCAAAACATTCACCGTCACGCTCGTTACATTTAACTTTCGTTTGAGATAGTTCATAATGTAAGAAAATACTATATCAGATTTAACCCATTTTGTCAATGGTTTTTGCCTAAAAAAGCCCTTATATTAGCCAAAAAACAAACGAGAGTCCTATGCCTATTTTCCGACGAAAAACCGATTCATCAAAACCCCAAGCAAAGCCAAAAAAAAGCGCCTGGAAATCCATAGTTCAGGCCTTTCTTGTCCTGGCCATGAGCTTGGTCATCTTGTGCATATTTGCTTTTTCAATTTTAGCCGCTTGGGTGAGCCGAGATCTGCCTGATCCCAATACCTTGAGCACGCGTGACGTCCCTCAGTCCACAAAAATCTATGATCGAACGGGCACCCACCTATTATATGAATTGCACGGGGACGCGCGGCGTACTTTGATCAAGATCGAAGAAATGCCAGACACCATCAAACAGGCAACCATCGCTGTAGAAGACAAACGGTTTTATGAGCACCATGGTATTTATTGGAAAGGGCTCATCCGCGCGGTCATCGTTGGCGTCATCAATCGTCAAACACCCAAAGGAACCTCAACCCTTACACAACAATTGGTGAAAAACGCGATTCTTCTAAAAGAAAAAAGTCGGCCCATGCGTAAAGTTAAGGAATTCGTGTTAGCTCTCCAGATCGAGCGTCAGTACACCAAAGATCAGATTTTGCAGATGTATCTTAATGAAATCCCTTATGGTTCAACGATCTATGGTATTGAGTCTGCCTCCCAGAGCTATTTTAGAAAGCCGGCTAAAGAACTCACCATCGACGAGGCGGCGCTGTTGGCCGCGATCCCACAATCACCGGATTATTATTCCCCGTATGGCACGGGCCGGTACGGAGATACGCGTGTCAGTCTCATCCGCCGCCAACAATATATTATTGATTTGATGGCAGAACAAAAATACATCACCCAAGACCAGGCTCGAGAAGCTAAGGCGGTTGATGTGCTAAAAAAAGTTCGTCCAAAAGTGGTTACGGGCATTGAGGCACCTCACTTTGTCGATTATATTCAATCTCTTTTGATAGAAAAATATGGCTCAAAACGCGCGAAGCAGGGAGGGCTCAGGGTCTTCTCAACGCTCGACTGGGACAAACAAAAGGCGGCGGAAGAAGAGGTGAGCAAGGGGGTTGATCTACGAGGCAAGTCGTACAAATTTTCCAACGCTGCGCTCATTTCGATTGATCCACGAAACGGACAAATCCTCGCCATGGTTGGATCTCGAGATTATTTTTCAAAAGAAAACGACGGCCAGGTCAATGTAACGGTCCGGCCCCGCCAACCCGGCTCAAGCTTTAAACCCATTGTGTATGCCGTTGGCTTTATGCGGGGCTATCTCCCAGAAACCCAGCTGTGGGATGTAGAAACGACCTTCAAAACCGACCTTCAAAACTATGCACCAAAAAACTACGATCTCAAGGAGCGCGGCCCCATCTCCATCCGTCAGGCTCTCCAAGGATCCCTCAACATCCCCGCGGTGAAGATGCTCTATCTGGCTGGAATAGGCCGCGTGCTCGATTTTGCAGAAAATCTTGGATATACCACGCTCAAGGATCGCAGCCGTTTTGGCCTGGCCTTGGTATTAGGCGGGGGAGAGGTGACCCCGCTTGAGCATGTAGCGGCGTATGGCGCATTTGCCACCGAAGGAATTCGCTATCCAACAAGCGCCATTTTAAAAATCGAGGAGTCGGGTGGCCAAACGCTTGAAGAATGGCAACAACCTCAGGGCAAACGTGTCATGGAACCCCAGATTGCGCGCCTTGTGTCCAACGTGTTGTCTGACAATGGTGCGCGCGCTTATGTCTTTGGTGCAAACAATGCTCTGACCTTACCAGATCGCCCGGTGGCCGCGAAAACCGGTACAACCAATAACTATCATGATGCGTGGACGGTTGGATACACCCCAAGCATGGCAACAGCGGTGTGGGTGGGAAATAACAACAACGCGGAGATGCGCCGCGGAGCAGATGGCTCGGTTGTTGCCGCGCCTATTTGGCAGGCCTATATGAAGCGCGCGACAAAACTTGCGCCCGTGGAAAAATTCAGTCCACCGGACCCGCCCCCCACCAACAAACCCGTCTTGCGCGGGAAGGTGGTGGAACAAAAAATCCCTGTCAATCGTCTCACGGGAAAACGCGCGAGCGATGTCACCCCCCCACAACTGATTGAGGAGCGCTCCTTCTATGAAGCACATACAATATTATATTATGTGGATCAGGATGATCCAACCGGGCCACCTCCGGTCAATCCGGTCAGCGATCCGCAATTTGGAACCTGGGAAGCCGCGGTTCAATCCTGGGTCGAGCGCACGGGTTGGCATGTGAGCGAACGCGGACCAATCCCAACAGAGAGTGACACGGAGCCAACGCCTCTTCCGCTCCCATCCCCCTCCTCATCATCAAACATTGTCATCGACACACCTCTCAATGAAACGTTTTGGTCTAAGAGAAGCTTTCCCCAAAACGTGAGCTATCATGCCGTGGATCCAACAACTTATCAGCGCACGGAAATAAGCTTTGTGGGTCCAGATGGCATCCGTCGCCTGGTCGGAATAGAAAACCTCCCTCAGGCCAATCCTCTGCAGATGAGCATCTCTCTTGGGCCGCCACCCGGAAGATATCGGTTAGAAGTGATCGGCTATCGCGCCGATGGCTCCCAAGATCAAGCAAGTGTGTTCGTCCATATCACGGAATAGAAAGAAGGGGCCAAAGCCCCTTCTTTTGTTTCTACTGTCTAATCGGCATCACGATATATTGAAATCCTCCGGAGGGGCCGGGTCCGGCTTCGCCGGGCTCGGCGGGTGTAATCACCACTGGGTTCATAGCATCGATCATGCGCACGACAATTTTTTCTGTGGGGAGTGCCGCCAGGCCGTCAGACACGTATTTAAAATTGAGCGTCACTTTGTTTGGATCAGACGAGCCATCGATTTTTAATGTGGTCGTGTGGGCCCCTTTGCCCGTGTCAGACGAGGAAACCTTAAGCGAGCCGTTCTCGAGTTCAAGTAAAACATCATAGAGGCCTTGTCGCGCAAATAAAGACGCGGCACGGATCGCGCGAGACAGCTCTCCTCGTGGAATCGTGAACGTGGAACGGAACTGTGTTGGGATAATTTGTTTATAGTCAGGAAAAGACCCCTCGATGAGACGCGAAATGAGTTCGAGCTTGCCGTAGGTCAACACAAACTGGCTCTCGCTCATGGCCCACTCAACCTCTTTTGGCATAGCCACGTCATCCTTGTACGCGGAAAGGATGCGAGAAACTTCCAGCATGGCGCGCGCGGGAACGATACATTTGACCTCTGCTTGATTTCCGCCAGGAAGAAGGCTGATCGAGCGTTCTGCAAGACGATAGGAGTCTGTCGCGGCCATCACAAGGCGCTCTTTGCCCGCCGGCCCATGAAAGTAGCAGGCAACGCCTGACAATTCTGGGCGCGATTCAGATCCTGACACCGCAAACACCACTTGGTTAATCGCTTCGCGCAGAGCCACGGCGTCCATTTTATAACCACCTTCTTTTGTCAGCTTTGGAATCAATGGAAATTCCGTGGCTGCCATCCCGCGAATACTTGTCACCTTGCCGTCCGCCTTTACATCCAGAGCGTCCCCGTTTACCACAAGCTCAACCTTCCCGTCCGGGAGCAAGGAAACATAGTCTTGGAGAAGCTTGGCTGGCACGGTGAACTCTCCTTCTTGCTCCACACGGCCCCGGACAAGCGCGGAGACCGCCATCTCGAGATTGGTCGTGGAAATTTTAAGGTTCCCTCCTTCTGTTTTCATGAGCACGTTTCCTAAAATAGGGAGGTTCACGTTTTTCCCTGTGATATGACTGACGAGAGAAAGTCCTTGGAGGAGGTTTTCCTGAGTACAAGCGAAGACCATAGTTTCTTATTAGTTATATTCAGTAGAGATATAAGATATAAAAACAGAAGTA
>VGLT01000013.1 GCA_016866635.1 Candidatus Uhrbacteria bacterium | reverse complement strand
AATCGCTTCTATTTTAGAATCAAGTCTCATAGCTTTCCAATTGAATATCATGAAACACATGTTCTTGTGTAACGTTCACACTGCGCAGTTTGATAAGCTCAAGCAAAGCCAAAAAAGAAACGATCATTTCTCCACGATCTTTGGCTTCTGCGAGAAATCTATGAAAGGACGTTTTCATGTGTCGTTTGACCCGTTCGCCCAATTCCAAAATTTTATCCTCGATCGAAATGACGCGCTCCACCGCCGCCTTGGGTAATTGAATCAACGGCTCCAATCGCTGAATCACACGCTGATACAAATCCCGTAAGACCTGTGACGACACTCCGGTTGGTGCGACAAATCCTTGAGACATCATGCGTGACATCCGCTTGGATCTCCCATATAAAGAAGAACCGCTCATCGCCATCTCACCAATCTGCCTCGCGGCTTCTACAAATGCCTTGTATAAACGTAATTGCGATTCCAAATCTGGTCCTTCTTCCAATGCAGGGTCAAGGAATGAGGGGAGAAGAGCTTTTGACTTAAGATAAATAAGCTTGGCGGCGATGACGAGGAAGTCTGCCAACTCTTCTGGCGGGACCTTGCCTTTCTGCGCTTCTACCTGTTTTACAAACGGTTCGGTCACGGCCATGAGCGACACGTTGGTAATCTCCATTTTTTCTCCTTCAATAAGCTGGAGCAAGAGGTCTAACGGCCCCTCAAAATCATGTACGCGAACGGAGTAGCTCATTGTTTGATTTGGACATGTGCTTCATCCAACCGCTTCTTTTCGACGTCAGATGGAGCGCCCATCATGAGATCGCGAGCATCTCCTGTTTTAGGGAATGCGATCACTTCCCGAATATTTGGTTCACCTGCCATCAACATCACAATCCGATCGATCCCTGGCGCAAATCCTCCGTGCGGAGGGGCTCCATATTCAAACGCTTCGAGCATATGACCAAATCGCGCCTGCTGATCCGCTTCGCTGATCTGCAAAAGATCAAAAATGCGTTTTTGTAATTCACGCTCATGGATACGGATACTTCCGGAACTTAATTCATATCCATTCAACACCAAATCATAGGCATTAGCTCGAATATGCATCAAATCCTCTCCTTGCATAAATTTTTCACGATCTTCTTCCTTGATAGAGCAAAATGGGTGATGTTTGGCGGCGATCGTTCCTTCTTCATCCACTTCAAACATCGGAAAATCCAGTACCCAAGCAAAGGCCAATTCATTTGGATCATGCTTGTCTTTGCGAAGGTCCGGTTTGTCATTCCCATATCGCTCCATGCTTTCCGCATAGGTGAGTCGAGGAAATGGCGTGGAAGAAATGCGTTTTTCCGGAAACAGGGTTTTCACCATCTCGATAAACATCGCTTCCGTATACTGAAGGATCTCTTCTTGTGTGACAAACGACATCTCAAAATCCAATTGCGTAAATTCCGGCTGACGATCACCTCGCTGATCCTCATCACGAAAACAGCGAGCGATCTGAAAGTAGCGTTCAAATCCTGCAACCATGCAGAGCTGTTTAAATTGCTGCGGTGATTGCGGCAATACGTAAAATGTTCCGTGATGTAAACGCGAGGGCACAAGATACTCTCGGGAGCCTTCTGGTGTCCCCTTCATCAAAATAGGTGTTTCTATTTCTGTAAAATCATGGGCGTGCATGTAGGTACGGAAAAACGTGATGATCGTGTCGCGCAAACGAAGATTCCGTTGCATGCGCTCACTGCGCAAATCCAAGTAGCGATATTTCAAGCGCACTTCTTCATGAATCCCGCTCGTATCTGCATTCACTTCAAACGGTGGCGTCTTGGCTGGATTCAAGATCTCAATATCCTGAGCCAGGATCTCGATGGTCCCGGTGGCCATATTTGGATTCACCTGTTTTTCCGATCGTGCTTGAACAACTCCTTCAATCGCAACACAATATTCCGAGCGCAAATCTTTCATGGCGGCTTGTCCACGCTCCGAGAGCTCTGCTGGAATCATAATCACCTGCGCAATCCCGGATCGATCCCGCAGATCAATAAATCCAAACTTTCCCATATCCCGCCGGGCATGGACCCAACCCTTCAATACAACGGTCTGACCGACGGCCGCAACCGTATCTTTCACTAATAGACGTGGCATAGTATTCGACCGATTTCACCAGATTTGCTCATTTGGCGCAACTACTTTTTAACCGGCACCGTATCATAGGGCAACTCCCAGTCATTCATCATCCAAAAAAAGGATGGATCACAATCCGTGCGCTGTTGCTTACTGCATGCAATGAATCTTTGCTGCTCTGTCAAAAACGTCCCCTGCGCCAGGGTTACAAAAAACAAAATGGCGAGAAAACCAAGTAAACCGATCCCAATCCAAATTTTAATCCACCCATCAGGGTATTTTTGAAAGTGAACAGAGCTCATACAGCCACTAGTGTACCACATTACTTTAAACACACCGAACCTTGATTGTTGAGAAATGGGGTTGTACTGGAGCTAAGCATCGCAAGAGGAGTCGCGCGCCCTTCCTGATTCACAGACAAGACAGCTTTCCCGGTATCACTATTTGCGACAACGGCCACATGCGTTGGGTCAATCACGCCAAGCACCTTGGGATCGGTATAGGTCTTACCTTCTGCATCTTTAATCAATGTCAACGTACTAGAGACATGCTTTTTCGTCACCTCTCGCGTATCGAGGGAAGAGGTGTTTGAGGATTCAGGAAATCCAAACCAAGTTGGGTCAAGCGGAAGTGCTTGCACGATTTTTCCAAGAGGCGACACATACTGATCGCTCGATGGAATAATGATCTGATGGGAAGAAGTCGCGGAATTTGTCGACAAACCCCGATCTTTATTCAACGTAGAGACAACCCCGGCTAATAAAACGCCAACAAAAAGAGAGGTGACAACACCGCTTGCCCATTTTTTGCTCTTAAATTCATCGGACATGCCTCTATTCTACAGGGTTTTCTTACACACTTCCAACCAAACACCCAATTATGGCTCCATTCGATTGAGCAAACGTGGAAATGGAATCGTTTCCCGCACATGGTGAACGCCACAGATCCAGCGCACGGTGCGCTCAAGACCTAGGCCGAAGCCGCTATGTGGGACACTGCCGTATTTGCGCGTGTTTAAATACCACTCGTATTTTTCCAACGGATATTTGCGATCGACGATCTCTTTTTTCAGCGCTTCGTAACTTTCTTCACGTTGACTACCGCCAACAATCTCGCGCCCTTCTTCTGGCGCAATCAGGTCTGCACAACGCGCACGCAAGACTCCCCCTGCATCCACAAATCGCTTCATATAAAACGATTTAATTTGCGCAGGATAATCTTCAATAAACACGGGCAATTGGTATTTATTTCCGAGTGCAATCTCCTCTTCCGTCGACATGTCATCTTGCCAATACGTATCATCGTATGTCTCCTTCGTGATCAATCCTTCTTCTTTGAGTATCCGTTTTGCTTCTGCATGCTTGAGGTGAACAAATGGTTCGTGTACCAACTTTTGTAAGATCGTTGTATCTCGCTCCAAAATCTTCAACTCTTCCTGGCAATGTTCGAGCACATCTTTTACCATTCTTTTCACAAGTCGCTCCTGGACATCCATGTTCATCGTCTGATCATGGAATGCCATTTCTGCATCCATCATCCACAATTCAGATAAATGGTGACGTGTTTTGCTTTTTTCCGCGCGGAACACCGGACCAAAATCATAGACCTTTCCAAAGGACATGATCCCCGCCTCGCTGTACAGCTGACCGGATTGCGACAAGTACCCAGGGGTCTCATAATAATCTACGGTGAATAATTGTGTGGTATCTTCACAGCTTGTTGGTTGAATGATCGGCGTGTCGAATCGAATAAATCCCTCTTCATGAAAAAATTGCTCGATAGAAAGAAACACGCGATCACGAATACGTAACACGGCCCAAGGAGTTTTGGAGCGTACATACAAATCACGATGATCAAATAGAAAATCTGGACCGTGTTCTTTTTTGCCAATCGGATATTCTTCTGCGATCTGAATTGGTTGTACGTCTGTTACCTGCAGTTCATACACCCCTTCTTGTTTTGGATGCTTGGTGACCGTACCGGTGACGATGGCGGACGACTCGATCGTCAAACGCGAGGCGGCATTCCATACCTCTTCACTCACGGTCGGCTTTGCAACCACGGCTTGCGTAAATCCGCTTCCATCACGCATTTGCAAAAAGACGATCGACCCACTCGAGCGCACATTATAAGACCAGCCCTTCATCGTCACGACCTCCCCCACGTGCTGTGCAAAATCCTTGATAAGACAATCCATATGGGCCGGATCATACCTCAAGCAATACCTATCAGGCAACTGTTAGCTCAAGATGGAAGCCAGGGTTCTGGAACCGTGTGGCTGCTTATACCATGGGGCGAGTTTTACACAGTCATCCATCACGCGACTGATTTCAAAAAAGAGTGAGGCGGGAGCGGTGATCTTTAACAGCTCTGACAAGGGTCGTCGACGCATAAAATGGAGCATGCGCCGACCATCTTCAGAGATCTCGATCTCAGACACGGCTGGAGCGTAACCAAGAAGATCAAGGAGTCGGAGTGTTGCTCCAGCAAAGAGCAGTTGAAATCTTGCGAGAGAAAAGGTTTCGGATTGGGAGAGCGAGAACAACTCAATGCATAAATCAAAAATCGCGCGATCTTCTAGCCCAGGCTTCGTGAGCACGTCGACGAGATCCGCGAATCCACAGGCAAGCGCGATCATCCCAAGCTCTTCTCGCAAGACAACGCGAGGATGAATCGCATGCGCCACCGCTAACTTATCAAAACTCACCCCCTTCGCAATCATCACTTCTACTTCCGACAAAGGCTCAAGGTGACCCAGAGATTTGGCAGATGCACGACGCGCCCCACGGGCAACCGCTTGCAACTTTCCAAACTGCCTTCCATACATCGTGACCCATGAATCCTGTTCTCGAAACGGCTCATTCTTTAAAATGATCACCGTATCACGAAGATAGCTCATATCGATCCAGCCATCCTTGTAAGATGACGGTTGCGGCCAAATCATCTCTCTTTTTTGTCTCCCCCATTTCCTTTGCTTGCTTAGCGGCAAGGGCACTCGACAAAGTTTCATTTTCCTCTTCGATCGGAAACGACAAGCGGGCGAGTCGCTCAATAAACACTTTGACCTCGCGCGTTTGATCGCTCTCGCCCAATTGATCCGCGAGTGGACGCGGCATGCCTACCACGAATTTTTCCGCGCGCTCTTGTTTCGCTATTTCACCCAGTCGATCAATCGTTTCCTCAACGTCTTCATTTGCGATCACACGCCACGGACTTGCCACGCGTGTTTCCGTATCCCCAAGTGCGACTCCCACGCGAGCCGATCCATAGTCAATGCCAAGAATTCTCATATCAATCTTCCCCCCGATGCTTCTTCTTTTTATTTTTTAAAAATGATTGAATCGCTTTACCACCAAGGGCAATCGAGCTGATCGATTGACCAACTCCCGTCACAATACGCTCGACTTCTGCAAGCTTGTGTCGTGCGCCTGCCATCACCTCATTCCCCTGTTTCACGAGCTTTCCGATCTGATACAACGCCCAGCACAAGAACACCGTGATCCAAATCAAACAAATCGCACCGACCACGTGCAACAAATCTTGAACTGAGAAGAGCGTCATACTCCATCAGTATAACATGAAACATCATGCTCGAATAACGGCGCGAAAAGAACTTACCAATCGCTCGGCGATTGTTTCCATCATCTCATCCACCTCTTTTGTTTCGAGCGTGCGATCTGGGGCAGAAAACGTCAAATGAAGAGCAACGGATTTTTTGTCAGCAGGGATCCCTTCTCCGCGGTACGTATCAAACCACTCAACGTGCTGAATAGTCCTCGATACATTTTTTATTTCTGCAATAAGCTTCTGTACTTCTACTTCCAGAGGAACGACCAATGCAAGATCACGCTTGGCCTCAGGAAAAGATGGTAATGGGGTATAGCGTTTTGTGGAATGTGCTTGGGCAAATATCTCTTCCAATGATGCGTCAACCATCGCCACACGCCCCTCAATACCAAACCGTTGCAATATCAATGGATGAACCTCGCCCATGGTTCCGAGTAAAGTAGTATCTCCTGTAAATGCTTGCACCGTTCGCCCTGGATGCCAGAATGGGTCGTTCTCCAGTCGGTGCCACTCAACATGGTCGATTCCACATTCTTGATAGAGATGCTCCGCAAATCCTTTTGCTTTTTTCCACACATCATCACCACCCAAATACCCAACGCTTAATTGCAGACGTTCATCCGGAAGCTCGGTTTGCTTTTCCTGATGAGGAAAATATGCGTGCGCGACTTCAAACAACTGTTGCTCACGGAATCGTTCCTGATTTTCTGCTATCACTTGCAACATGGATGGGAGCAAGCTGGTGCGCATGTACACAAAATCGCTCGACAGCTCATTTTGCACTTTCAATAATTTACTCGGATCAAAATCTGCCTTCATAAGCAGCGACTCAGACACGAATGAATACGTATAAATTTCCGTAAGTCCAGCCCCTTTCGCGACGGTACGCAAACGATCTTCCCAAAGCAGTTCAGATGATTGAGGTCGTGAGGCGAGTCCAACCGGAACCATCGGCGGGATTCTTCCATAGCCATACACGCGAGCTACCTCCTCGACCAAATCACGACCAGATTCGATGTCATGATCACGCCACCAGGGGACGATAGCTGTTAGCTTTGAGCTGTTAGCTTTTAGGTCAAAACCAAGACGCTTTAAGGTATCGACGGCTTCCTTTTTTGGAATCTCGATCCCCACAACGGAATTCATTTCTTCAAAGGAGATACTAAAACTCAATGGTTTGTATTTTGTCGTTTGCGAATCAAAGACGCGAGACGCGACCATGCCGCCCGCCAACTCCTGACACAACTCAACGGCGCGGTTTAATCCAAACGGAGCAGACTCCGTCGACAATCCTTTTTCGAACAACGCTTGTGCCTCTGAAGAAAGATTCAGGTCACGTGCGGTGCGACGAATATGTACCGGATCCCATAACGCCGATTCAAAAATCACATGCTTGGTTTGCGCCGTCACGCCACTCGCCTCTCCGCCCATGATTCCCGCGATCGATTGGGGGCCATGATCATCGGCGATCACGAGATGATTGGATTGGAGTTGATAGGTCTTTCCATCTAACGCCGCGATCGATTCTCCCTTCTTCGCAAGACGAACATGAAGATGTCCCGTGATCTTATCTGCATCAAAGACATGCATCGGACGACCAAGCTCCAACAGCACATAGTTAGTGATGTCGACCAGATTGTTGATGGGACGAATCCCTGCTGAGATCAAACGACGCTTCATCCACCAGGGTGATGAAGCCACATGCACATCATTGACTCGCACCACCATGAATCGTGGGCACCATTTTTTGTCATCGACCTTGATAGAGAGGGACTGTTTGCCTTCTTTGATGGCTTTAGCTGACTTCCACAAAAACGGCCGCTTTAAAATCGCCGCCGCTTCGCGCGCCATCCCAACCATAGACATGGCATCTGGACGATTGGTCGTGACTTCCGTATCCATCACAACGTCTCCTTCCAAATCCAATGCTTTTGCGAGCGACATGCCCGCTTTCCACTTTGCTCCAGGCACAGATGCTCCCAAATCTAAAATCTCACGCTCCGCATGCGGAAACGCCTCAAACAATCCAATCTCGTTTGCCGCACAGATCATCCCCTCGCTTTCTACTCCACGAATCTCTGTGGGTTTTAATTCGATCAAATCTCCTTCTCCATGCCACCGCACTTTTGATCCAACCGTTGCGACAGCGACCCATTGATCTTCTTTTACATTCGATCCTCCACACACGATAGATAATTTTTTTCCTGCATCGACGATCACCACTCGTAGCTTATCCGCGTTTGGATGTGGCTTAATCTCTCGTACATGACCAACAACAATACCGGCAAGATCAGCTCCCTGAGGATACAATCGTTCCACCCCAGGACCAGAAAGCGAAACGCGAGCGGCAAACTCCTCCGCCGTTTCTTTTAATCCGACATATTCTTTTAACCAGTCGTAGGAAACAAGAAGATTCATACTAGAATTGTTGCAAGAATCGCAGGTCGTTTTTATAGAGCGTTCGAATATCGTCCAACTGCATCCCTTCTTTCATCATATAGCTACGCTCAACGCCCCAACCAAAGGCAAATCCGGAATATTCTTCTGGATCAAGGCCAGCCGCCTTGAGCACATTGGGATGGACCATCCCTGAGCCACCAAGCTCCAACCAACCAGATTTACACGTTCGACATTTCTCTCCATTCGGAAGCTTCGTCGTACCGTCACAGATGCCGCACGACACATCGATTTCAAACGACGGTTCGGTGAAACGAAAATGAAACGGCCGCAAACGTGTTTGACGTGTTGGTCCAAAAAACTGCTTGACAAAATAATCAAATATTCCTCGCAGATGTGTAATCCCCACGTTCTTGTCGACGTACAGCCCTTCAAACTGATGAAACATGGGCACATGCGTGATGTCCATTTGTCGACGATAGCATTTCGCCATATTAATGATGCGGATCGGAAATTTCTTTTGCTCCATTTCTCTGACCTGGGCATTTGAGGTGTGCGGCGTAAGAACCACTTTTCCCATTTTTGCTGAGGGCGGCGCGTCTATAAAAAACGTCTCCCACTCATCACGCGCCGGGTGATCCTTAGGCATATTGAGTGCTTCAAACGCGTACCAATCCCAATCCACTTCAGGATAACGTGTTCGCACAAACCCAACGCGCGAAAAAATTTCGGTAATTTCTCGCATCGCTTGGGTCACGAGATGTAGATGTCCCTCAGGCGGTCTTGTTCCTGGCTCTGTGACATCTTCTGCTTCTGCATGTAACTGCTCTTGCATCTCTCCTTGTGACAACCCAACACGCGCTTGAACGATTTGCGACTCAATCTTCACTTTCACCTCATTTGCTAAAGAACCTAACGCTGGCCGCTCCTTCTCATCCACCTCTGCCAACCCACGCAATAAACTTGTTAACTCCCCTTTTCTTCCTAAAAAACGCGTCTCTAATTCTTGCAGCTCGTCAAGGGTCTTGGCTTGTTTGATTGCCCGATTCGCTGTCTGCGCCAGCGCCTGCAATTTGTCGACAAAAGTCATATATTATAATCCAATAATTTGTCCAAGACCTCGTAAGATCACACCGCCATACTGCCGCAAATCATGAACCGTGACAATGGCGATGAGCAAAAGTAAAGCAAAAAACCCAAACTGATGAGTAAGTGCTTCAAATCGTGGACTCGTGCGACGGCGGCGCAATGACTCGATAAAGACAAAAATCGCACGACCTCCATCAAGCGCGGGGATGGGTAAAAAATTTATCACCGCGAGATTGAGCGAGAGAAGCGCGGTAAACTGCGCAAGCGACCACCATCCCTGACGGGCAATCCGACCGGTCATCACCGCAATACCCACAGGTCCGGAAACATCTGTCGTGACTTTTTGTTGGACAATCAAATCACGTAACAAGCCATATAATCCTCCGATGATGAGCTTTGTATACATCCAGGTGGAAGAGACCCCCTGAAGGATCGCACGGTGCCAGGGAAAACGTACAATCCCCGTATCTGCAAGGGCAACACCAAGGCCAGGGCGCTTCAGAGATTCAACATACTCAGGTTTGATCGTCACTGTTTTTATCTCCTCGCCCTGAGCAAACGAGATACGAATCGGTGTTCCTCCCTCTGTATCCGCTTTGAGTCGGGACTGCGCATCAGACACACGGGTGATGGGGACATTATTAAGAGAAATCAAAAAATCTCCTGCCGCCATCCCCGCTTTTGCCGCGGCAGAGTCTGGAATAATATTCGTAATCTGCACGCGCTCATCTCGAATGATCGCTCCAGGCGGAAGTTGATCTGTCTGCACCGGGACGCCAATCATAAAGGCGATGATAAAAATCACCGCTGCCAATACCCAGTTCATGGTGACTCCTGCGGCCAAAATAACGATGCGAGGAACCACCCCTTTGGCAAGAAATGAATCTGCATCATGCGCCCGCTCACCCTGCTCCCCTTTGAGACGCACAAATCCACCGAGGGGCAGCCAGTTGATCGACCAAATGGTCGATGCGTACGTTTTTTGATCACGCACACCCACCCGTTTCCATTTTCCCTGTTCCTTTACAAATCCAAGGGCTCGCGGAGGAAATCCGTACCCAAACTCCTCTGCTTTTACCCCAAAAATCCGCGCAGCAACGTAGTGACCTAATTCATGAACCAAAACAAGAAACGATAGAACAACTAAAAAAATGATAATGGCAAACATGAAAGGAATCCTAGCAGAATGGGACCATTGATACCAGGTTTAGACTTGACACCGAGGCAATTTATCCACAAGTGAGGGTTAGACCTGACACGGGATCGGTACCGAGGTACCATAGACACCATGTCCGAACGTTTGGTTGAGCTGATTTTTTCTGGGGTGTTTGTGTTGGCACTCATCGTGTTAGCATGTGTCGCTCCATCACATCTTGCGACGTCCGTCGTGATCGTCTTTGCTATTTTATTTGATGGATATGTGTTTGGACGCCATCTCTTTCCACACACAAATAAAATTATGCCATCCGTGTTTGGCATCATCGTTATCCTCGCACTGCAATCCATTCTTCAGACGATCTGGTATTACGCGGGATGGAAACTGGGATATCAAAGTGATGCTGTGACGCTGGCGGTAGGGATTGGGATGATGCAGGGGTATGTGTACGCAGCACGTAGCAAGCAGCAAGAAGCAAGCGATCCAAGTCCTTCATTACGCGCCACGCATCATCCGGCGAAGCCGGGCCCGGCTTCGCCGGGCACATTCCTTTCATTACTCGCCCTCATTCCTGCCGTGCTCGCGACATTCTTTGTTTTAACCTCTGCCCTTGCAGCTGCCACGAACGTGAGTATTCGCACCCCTTGGCCTCTCATGGCCCCAGGGACGCTCGCGGCGATCGCGCTGATCTTTCTCTGCTCCTTTCTTGTTGCTTGGCGCAAAGGATCCATGGTGGTCACAACCATCATCACGTCTCTTGCAATCTTAAGCGTCACTCTCATCGCTCCCCTGCTCTACAAAATCGGCTATGGATTTGATGGATTTTTACATCGCGCCAGCGAAAATATTTTATTACAAACCGGCTATCTGGTTCCCAAACCGCCCTATTACATTGGACAATATGTGCTCGTCACATGGCTCGCACGCTTATTCCGAACATCGATACACCTCTTCGACATCTTTCTTGTCCCCCTCCTCGCGGGATTGATTCCCTGGACGTTCGGTGACAAAGAAACGGGTCGTGGATACCGCATAGCAGGTATCACGCTCCTTCTGCCGCTCGGACTTTTTGTCGCAACCACTCCGCAAGCATTTGCCTATATTTTAGGTTTAATCGCCGTCTCCCTCGCTCTTCAAACTCGCTACGTGCTACGTGCTACGTGCTACGTGCTACTCCCACCACTTCTTATCGCCCTCTGGTCTACCATCACCCACCCGCTTGCAGGTCTCCCCTTTTTAGGGGCGACATTGCTCGTCCTATTGGTGGAACGAAGGATGCTGCGCTGGGGTATTGTAGCGGCTTCGATCGTTTCTGTTCCGCTCGCTTTCTTTATCAACAGCGCTCGAGGAGGAGCGCGTATCCTATGGAATCTTCAACCTCTCTTCTCTTTTTCCACCTATCTTCATTTTCTCGATCGCCTGTTTCTTTTTCCACCGACCCACGTTGCGCTCTGGGCTGATTGGGCTGCCTGCGTCGCGTTTCTTTTTCCACTTGCCGTGTTTGTTCTCAGTATCATCGCATGCGTGAAACACAAACATCGTTCACTGTGGTTTGCCTTTCTTTTATTGGGGATTGGTCTTGCCTTCGCCGGAGCGATTCTTAAAACCAGCGGTGAGTTCTCCTTTTTGATTGACTACGAGCGAGGCAACTACGCCGATCGTCTCTTTGTCATCGCGCAACTCATGCTTCTGTTCCCTGCCCTCCACGGACTCTCGTGGTTCCTCGAACGTGGGTTAAAAAAATCCTTTATCCTCACGATGGCCCTGTTGCTTCTTTTGTCTGGATGGCAAGCGGCAAACGCCTATCTCGCCCTCCCGCGTCACGATGCGACGATCGTTGGTCATGGCTGGAGCGTTGGTCAAGCCGATCGTGATACGGTCCGATGGATCGAGAAAGATGCGACCGGAAAACACTACACCGTGCTTGCAAACCAAAGTGTCTCCGCAGCTGCGGTCGAAGCATTTGGATTTAAACGCTACGCCGGCGACGTGTTTTATTATCCTCTTCCCACCGGCGGACCACTGTATGAAATCTTTTTACGCGTGACCAGCCACGAACCCACACGAGAAGCTATTCAAGAAGCCGCACGACTCGGGAAAAGCAATCTTGTCTATGTCGTGTTAAATGCCTATTGGTCCAATGTAGAACAAACGGGAGAACTCCTTGATTCCATCGCAGACAAAAGCGAGGCGCTCCATGGCAATCGCATCTATCGATTTGATGTCAGTACCTCAACGAAGCGTTGACGATACCGATCAGGGTCGTGTTGCTCTGCCAGTTTCATCATGTTTTGCG
>VGLT01000012.1 GCA_016866635.1 Candidatus Uhrbacteria bacterium | reverse complement strand
ACCCGCTCATAACTCATCTATATCACGAAGAAACGAAGTGCGTCTTGGGGTCTGATCTTCCAACTGAATCGACGGCTCTTCCCATCCCTCATCTTCTGCTTGGTTCCTGGTTCTTGGATCTTGGTTCTTCCACGACTCTCGAAGTTCGATTCGTTCAAAGAGTCGTGGAGATACTTCATCAATAAATGTACTCGGCTGATTAAACATGAGCGTGTCATAGCCCATGGTCATAGGATACGTCAAAAATAGTCGATGCTGGGCGCGAGTAATTGCTACATAAAACAGCCGGCGCTCCTCCTCCATCCCCCCCTCTTCACTCAGTGCACGCCGATTTGGAAACGCATTGTCTGCCAAATGAATCACAAACACCGTGTTCCATTCCAAACCCTTAGCCTGATGAATGGTCGATAACACCATTCGCTCTTGGTCGACCCGTTCTCCTGTCTCTTCCCTCTTTGCAACGACATCGTCATACAACGCCATGTCTGTTAAAAATGCCGTGATCTCATCATACCCCTCTGCAAACAGAGCCAACTGTTCCAAGTCTTCCAGTCGCTCACGCCAATTTGGATATTCCCTCTGCAAATAATCTTGATAATGAGATTTACACACCGCACGGATCATCTCTGCTGGTCCTGGACCTTGAGCTAGCATGTTGGTCGCGAGTTTATGAAAATCCTGCCATCCAGCTCGGCCACGAGAAGGCACGAATGTATCAACATCGACCGCGAGAATCTCTGGCAAAGCGGTAAACGTTTTCGCTTGAGTTGCGAGCATGGAAGCGGTTGAGGCACCGATTCCCGATTGAAGTCCAAGCACGCGCATCCAGGCGACTTCGTCCTGCGGGTTATTTGCCACACGCAAAAATGCCATCACATCCTTAATATGGGCGCGTTCAAAAAACTTTTGGCCACCTCGATACTCATAGGGAATATCACGCTTCATCAACTCAAATTCCAATGCTTGCGAGTGTGCGCTGGAACGAAACAAAACAGCAATGTTGTGGAGCGCTAAACCCTGAGCCCGGAGCACCAAAATTTGTTCGGCGATATAGTGTGCCTCCTGCGAGGTCGAGGCACAGGGAATCAGTTTCGGTTTTTCTCCATGCGCATGCATCCCGACCAGCTCTTTTTCAAACTGATTCACGTTATGTGATAACGATTCGTTGGCTAAATCGAGAATCTCCGGTACGGATCGATAGTTGGTCAGTAGTCTAAAGATCTTGGTATTGGGCCATTGTTCCGGGAACCCTAAAATATTTTTTATATCCGCTCCCCGAAACGCATAAATGGATTGCGCATCATCCCCCACCACCAGAACATTTTGATGCACACGAGCAAACCCATGAACAATGCGAGCTTGAATCGTATTGGTATCCTGATACTCATCGACCAGAATATATCTGTAATGAGTAATAAGTAATGAGCAATGGGGGCTCGAATGATCCAGTAACAAGGCTAGATTTGCTAGAAGATCATCAAAATCCATGGCATTGGCAGACTTCTTTCGTTGTTGATATTGCCGCGCGATCTCTTCTATGTCGCCGCTGAAGGCAAAAAAATTTGGGTAGCGATCTTCCAGCACCTCATCCACCCGCATTTGCACGTTGCGTGCGTACGAGATCACGTCTTGCACAACCGAAGCCGACGGAAAGCGACGCGCCTTGGGATCAATGCTCAGATCTTTCATGACGGCTTTGATCAAGTCCCGTGAATCATCTGAGTCAAAAATGGTGAATTGCGACGTATACCCAAGATCTGTGGCAAAACGACGCAAAATACGACTGCCAATGGAGTGGAATGTTCCGCCCCAGATCCCCTTTGCTTCCGTTCCGATCAATCCGCTGACCCGGGACAACATTTCTCGAGCCGCTTTGTTCGTAAACGTGAGTAACAAAATCTGCGATGGATCAACCCCCTGTTCAAGTAAATATGCCACGCGATACACCAGCGTCCTTGTCTTCCCTGACCCAGCTCCTGCCAACACCAAACACGGACCATCCCCATGCAAAACCACGTCTAACTGCTCTTGGTTTAAGGCTTTGGAATAGTCGATGCGGGTGTGGACTCTCCCGCTTGTCGAGGGAGAATCAGACGAAGAGTCATCGCTCAAAATAAACATCGACATGCAAAAGAGGGTAACACAAGGTCACACAGCATGCATCATGTACAGGTATCACAACCGGCCTGCGGTAATGGCCTGTCTAATCTTTTCCATCAACTCCAAGTAAAATCGCACATTATTCATGGTGGCCAAGCGTTGGGCGAGCGTTTCGTTAACGGTGAATAGATGACGGAGGTAACCGAGGGAGTAGCGTGATAACTCGGCTCCAACCCCCTCTAGCTCCCCCTTCGAAAGGGGGAGAATTTTCTCATCTGAACATTTCCATTTCTCATTTGTTATCTGAATCTGTTCGTAGAAATCTGGCTTGGTCAAATCGTTGTGGACAAAGCGATAGAGCTGACCGTGACGAGCATTGCGCGTGGGCAAAACACAATCAAACATATCGATCCCCCGTTGCACATACGCGACGATCTCATGTGGTTGTGCTCCACCCATAAAATATCGCGGCTTGTCTTTGGGCAAAATATCATGCAACGCATCCAAAACAGCACATGCTTCTTCAAACGGCTCTCCAACCGAAAGTCCACCGATCGCATATCCGTCAAAACCTATGTCCACGAGTTCTTGAGCGCTACGCTTACGTAATGCAATGGTGGTTCCACCCTGCACGATGCCAAATAATTTTGCTCCGGGATTTACCGATCCCTCACGCGTCTTCTCAAATGCTTCTTTGGATCGTTGGGCCCACCTGGTTGTAAGCTCAAGAGCCTCTTCCAATTCCGCATCACGAGCCGGTAATTTAGTACAGACATCCAACACCATACAGATATCACTCCCGATCGTACGCTGGATCTCCATACAAAGCTCCGGCGTCAACGTGAGATGCGCGCCATCGATATGTGATTGAAATTCGACCCCATCTTCCGTGAGCTTGCGCAAACCTTCCAAACTAAACACTTGGAACCCACCCGAGTCTGTCAGGATCGCCCCGCTCCAATCCATAAAACGATGAAGTCCCCCAAACGTGTTCAAAACCTCCAATCCTGGCCGTAACCACAGGTGATAGGTATTGGATAAAAGAATGGGTGAGCCAAGCCGTTCTATATCAAAAGAGGAGAGCGTTTTCACCACACCTCGAGTGGCGATCGGCATAAAAAAAGGCGTCGCCAGATCCCCGTGAGGCGTTTGAACCACTCCTGTGCGCGCGTGACTCATTGCAGTTCTTCCTTTTTCTCTTTCATGAAGGCAAACCACTCTTCCAAAATATTTAAGAAAATTTTGAGTGGGGTCTCAATAATAAAATCAAAAAGAAGAATAAAGATGTTAATACGAGAGACGGATTCTGACAACCACTGTCCCGCACGCAAAATCGGTAAGGAAAAAAAGTCTATCAGGACGGTGCGGAACTGATCTTTACGATGGACGATGACATATTCACGCGCAGCCAAACGTAACCGAAATGCAAAGAAACTGACGACGCACAAAAAGAAGACAAAAATCAGGGCACTGACCCAGGTAAACTTAAGCAAATCCAATCCCCAAAACACCAACCCAAACGTCAGGAAAAACGTTGCTGCATAGGTCAGACGGAACAAGAAACGCCCAATACCTCCTCTTGCTTTCGGAATCTTCATCTCCTTGCCCTTTGGACCCTCAATCGATAATAGCTCATCGATACTTTGTTGAATCCGCATGATATTTTCTTTACCCGGAACGCTGATCAATGCACCAACCAAAAACATGAGCACAGGCGGGAAAAGGACATTGATCAAAAGCGAGGTTTGGTGGAATTCTTTGTACAAAAATATTTCAAATGGCACCTCAATGGCCAACGCGAACAGAATCTTGGTAATAAAAAGATACACAATCGCCCGAGAGGTCCCACGCCGAAGCTTTGCACGCGATTCCTGATATCGTCGTTGAGCAATCTTGCCCACCACGGCGTGTAATGCTTCTGGTTTTTCTAATAATTGATCTGCCTGTGCAGGATTTTCTCGCAAGGCATCACGCAACATGTTGAGCGGCACCGCCCAAGTTTTTACCGCCTGCAAAAACTTTTGAGCCAGGGGGGATTTTAATTGTTGGCGTACACTCATCTCAACCCCGATCATCTGCAATGCCATGTCTTCTGGATGGTCGATCCATTGCTCCGGATGCATCCAAGCAGAATGATACGCACGCACCAACTTATACCCCATCATTTCATCATCTGCTTTTGAGAGAGAACGGTGACAGGCGATGTACACCTGCAACCGCCGCTCCGTTTCTTCCATCTGCACCCCTTTGATCGTGATCCGCTCGCCTAATTGCTCAAACAAAAAATGGACTAACGCTTTTTCCTGGTCATGGTTGTCCAACACTTCCTCCAACTCGGCCGAGAGGATACCAAGGAGCCATCGATCATGGCGATCAAAACCGATGGAACGACGCTTGACCACCTGATATTTTTTGATAATGACCGCGACGTCCGTTACAAGCGATTCCGGTAAGGCCCCGTTGGGAAGATAGCGGGCGGCAATCAACTCGCGAATCAAACGCATGGCAATCAATGCCGAATCATCCTCCAGTACGAGTTGACGCTTTAAGATACGCAAAATCGCTGCCTTGCGTAGCAGATGTTCATCTTTGTAATCAATAGCGTTCCGAATCTTTTCGTATAAAACCGCAAAACGACTTACCGCTGCGTGCACGGTAATACGAGAGGCTTCTGGTACCTCTGGTGCTGGTCGATCTTTAATGGCCGCCAAAACTTCCGACATCTTTCCCCGCGAAAATGGGGTCATACCTTAATCTTTCCATCTGGATATTCCCCATTTGCAAATTGAACACAGTTTTCTAAATCACGAAAAAAAGCATCAGAATGCCTCTCTGAATCCAGCTCTTCCACCCATCCAACCTCTTTGACATATACCAACCGACCAATCTTTTTTCCGTTTACCCCAAGTGATAAAAATTTATTTTCTTCTGAAGAACGCGTCACTTTTATTGTTCCTGATGCAAACACCTCTGTTCCTGTAAGCTTTTTCTCTTTTGGAAATGCAGCATTGAGTTGTTGTAGAAAAAATTCAAGCTGTTCGGGTGTTACATATGTGTGTACTCCAAAACTCGTTCTACCATCAAGTACCCAACCCTTATCTTGAAGCTTGAAACGCGCATATGGATGATGCGTCTGATCATAGACAACGACCTTCCCTCCAACAGGAGTTGTCACGAAATACCCATCCCGTAACTTAACCACTCCCTCCGGAGGCGCCCAACGTTCTCCCTGAGGAGCCGCGCTTAAAATCTGTCTCATATTGTTGAAAAGCATAGCTCTTTTTCAAACAAACAGCAATCCGTTCGTCCAGACTTCCACTTTCAAACAGCATTTGTTATGCTCCTGCTCAACCATGGAGGGAGCGACATGCTTTTCTCATTGGACATTCAGCCGGGCGACATGATCGAGTTCACCGTGGATCGTCTCCGTGTGCTTCGTCCAGGAATGGGCACGCGATTCGAGGTCACGATCGGGAACCTCGCATACGCGGATCAGAAGACCATGATCGCAAGCCTCGTCGCGCGACATGGACTCCACGCGAGTCGTGGAGGCTGGAACGGAGAGAGCACCTTCTACAACCTGTCCTGATCATGCACTGACCACGCCGCCACCCAGCATCAAGGAGATGCTGCTCTCGGGCGGCGTTTCTGTTTTACAGTTTTTTGAACTCGCAAATATCTTTAAAGTCACAGTACTTGCAGGTAAACGGATCGGGAGTGGCTTTAAAATCACTCATCAAAATATCATCCATGCGCTGAGTTATTTTTTGCAAAAATGCATCGCGTTTTTCTTCTTTAAGCAATTCAACCTCCGTGATGACCCAATCCAAAACATAAATGTAGGCGAGCTTTGACACCTTAATCCCCTTTTCTTCCAACGCGAGCTGATACAGATGGAGCTGCTCTTTGGCTTCTGCATCCAATACTTCTTTGGCTTGTCCCGTTTTATAGTCATACACGACATACGATCCATCGGGCAGCTTGTCGACGCGATCAATTTTGCCTTTCAGCGAGTGGAGTCCGAGAACGAGCGTAAACGGAATTTCCACTCCGTACACATCCGGCACCTCTTTTTGACACGCCGAAATAAAATGTTTTACCGCCTGTCTCCCCTTTGTTTTATACGTATCGTGATCACGCCGCGACTCATACCACTCATCGATCCAGCACTCGTCGAAGATTTTGAGGGCTTCGTCTTCGCTCACCCGGAACGCGGAGTGCGGAGCGCTAAGCTCGGGCGTTCCGTGTTCCGCGTTCTGCGTTCCGCTCACCAAATCAAACAGATTCCCTTGGCTCGATCGGGAGCGCAAGAGATGCAAATTCAACATATTCTGATACGCATTGTGCACAGATTGGCCGAAGCTTTTTTGGTACGTGCCAAATTTTGGGATGCGATAAATATGTTCGAACTTATATTGCAGAGGACATTTACGAAATGCTGCCAATTGCGTGAAACTGAACTTCTTTTTGAGTTCATAGTGCACCAAATCACCGCGCGCCATCTGATCTTGATCGATCGTCTGCAATTGTAAATGACGCGCTTGATCCTCGGCGGATACGATATGTTCTGGAACAACCAACTCAGCTTCTTGAAAAAACGATGAGGGCTTCTTAGCCCGCGAACCGCCATAGTTTGTCGCCCCGGTGATTGTCAGCGTATCTTTGGCACGAGTCAGAGCCACGTAAAACAAACGCCTCTCCTCTTCCAAGTGCGCATCTCCTTCTGGGAGCCGCTCTTGGACCAGCCCATCTGGGAGCGGGATCGTTTCGCTTCTCGCACGCGTCGGAAAACGCTGATCAACCATCGAGACGATAAAGACGTGTTTAAACTCCAACCCCTTAGCCGCATGTACGGTCATTATTTTGACGAGCTCAGGCCCAGAATCTGGGTCAAAATCGAGAGCACCTTCTTCCCCACTTTCCATTTCCACTCTCAATTCTTCTAAAAATCCTCTAAGTGATGGACCGTGTGTGGAGTGCTCGTATCGCTTGATGCGATCTGCAAATCCATTCAAGTGTTGGAGATATTCCCGTTTCTCCTGCTCCGGCAAACGCATAACCCAGGCCAGATACCCCGTCTTCTCCAGGGCAAGCTTGAGCATGCGCAGGGGCAACTCACGACGCGACGCTTCGGCCAGCCCCTCAATATGCGTCACCAGTTTATTGGCGATGCGATACCCATCCTGACTGATATGCGCATCTGCTGCTTGCTTCAGCACCTGCCAAAGAGACAAGCCTTTGCGTCGAGCATACTCAAGAAGGAGCGCCACGTCTTTTGAAGGAAAGTGGTAGCAACCCATGTGCATGGCACGCCACACCGCCGGTGATTCATGACCACTGTCGAGCAAAGACAAGAGAGCTATCACATCCAACACGGCTGGTTTGGCATACAAACCTCGCAACGCCATGAACTGAAACGGGATGTTAAACCGCTCAAGGGCACGGACAAAAGGTTCTGCTCCATCATTAGACCGAGTGAGAATCACAAAATCATTCCAGCTTGTTTTTGGTTCTTGGTTCTTGGCGTCTTGGATCTTTTTGGCCACATACTCTGCCTCGTCTTCAATCCTGTTCTTCCAAGCTACATCCATCAATCCTCCTTCCCCTCGAACCGACGTCAACTGCTTGGATAATCCCGTATCCTTGAGCTTCACTTCCAAACGATTCGGGTCGTTCCTTTTGATAAACGTATACGCCGTGTCGAGAATCTCTTTGCTGGAACGATAGTTCTCGGTAAGCGCGACGGTCACTGCATCAGGAAAATCATCACGAAATTGCAAAATATTTGCCAGAGAGGCGCCGCGAAATTTGTAGATCGCCTGATCGTCATCACCAACCACGGTGAGGTTACGCTTGGGCGCAGACAACAACTTTAACAATTCATACTGTGCCCAATTCGTGTCCTGAAACTCATCGACCATGACATGATGAAACTGCTTGCGAAAGGACTCAAGAACCGCCGGGCGCTCTTTAAACAGTCGAAGTGTTTCCAAAATCAAATCACCAAAATCCAAACACCCTTCATCCAACAACATTTTGCGATAGGCAAAATAGAGATCTGATAATTCCTGCAAACGCTTTCGTTCACCATCCACAATCTCCGAATCATCGTCGAGCGTAAAATTCTGCACAAATTCCTGATAACGTTCTGGACTGATCCCTTCATCTTTGGCGCGAGAAATGTGCTGCAATAGACTGCGCAAAAACTTGACCGGGTTTCCCAGCGGACGATAGTGGTCCAACGGCAAATCATTCAAATGACGCTTCAGGAGAAGCCAGGCATCCGTCGGAGACAATAATCGAAACTGATTTGGCAAACCGATTTCCAATCCATGCTGCTCAAGCACGCGCTGGCAAAAACCATGAAAGGTGGAGATCCAAAAATCGTACGTGCCGCTCGGCAAAAGCTGGAGCACACGGTCCTCCATTTCACTCGCGGCCTTTTCCGTAAACGTCAGTGCGAGAAGATTGTGCGTTCCACGCTCCGCGTTCTGCAGTAAATGAACATACCGCCGCGTCAGCACGGTTGTCTTTCCCGTTCCCGCGCCGGCCACAATGAGCAACGGCCCATCGGTGTGGGTAACCGCTTTGAGTTGGGCAGGATTCAAGTCACTCATGTTCAAAGATTCTGCCTTCCGATCTTAAGTTATGCAAATAAAGAAAAGCGCCCCCATCGATTGTCAGTCGACGGAGGCGCTCGGTTAGAGGTTGCGATTCGTTTCATCATCGGCTTTGACAGGGCCGATGGGGTGTCCGACTACTTTGCGCCGCGGCGTGGCGCTAACGGGGGTAGTTTTCCCCGGCCGGTAGATCTACCGGCAGATGCCGTTCTGGTCCCGCTTGAGGCGGGCCGGGCACGGCGCGGACTTGACGGCGAGGTTGAGCCCGCCGCCGGCGTTGGGCATCTCGACGAGCTGCTGCTCGACGCCGCCCGCCCAGACCCGGATGGTGCCGTTCTTCACGGTCACGCCGCCGGCGATGCCGATGGCGTAGCTCGTGACGCTACCGTTGACGATGCCCTCGCCCTGGAACGCGGCCGGCTTGTCGTTGCCGACCTGGATGGTGCAGCTGACCGTGTTGCCGTTGGCCGTGCACCCGGGCTGGTCGACCGCCGAGGTCCAGTCCTCCCACTGCCGCACGCGCGTCTGCGTCGGGTTGCCGTTCATGGTGACCTGCACCGTGTACGCCACCTTGCCGCCCCCCTGGATGCAGGTGCCGGCCACGCACGCGTTGGACGAGCAGTCCTCGGCGAAGCGGCACGTCTGGCCGAGCCCGCACAGCGCGTTGCACCCGAGCCCGCACCCGGCGCCGTTCGCGCACGCCTGCTGCTGGTTGCCGCACCGCCCACCGACGCACGAGAGACCCTGCTGGCAGTCGCTCGAGAGCTTGCAGACTCGCCCGAAGGCGCAGCCGGCGCAGCTCTGGCCGCCGCAGTCGACGTCGGTCTCGCCGACGTCGGTCTGCCCGTTGTTGCACGTGTTCGCGTTGGCGCAGAACCCGCCGGAGCAGGTCAGCGAAACGCAGTCCGTGTTCAACTGGCAGCGCCTGCCGTTGCTGCAGCGCCCGCAGTTCGGGCCACCGCAGTCGGTGTCGGACTCCTGGTTGTTGTGGAGCCCGTCCTGACACGTCGCCCCGCCGCCGCCCTGGTTCTGCGTGCACGTCCCGTTGGAGCAGAAGCCTCCGCCCGGGCACGTGTTGTTCGCACAGCACGCCTGACCGACCGACCCGCACTGACCTCCCTGCTGCTGGGCGCAGAAGCCGCCCTGGCAGTTCCCGCTCACGCAGTCGCCCCCGACCCCGCACGCGACCCCGTTGGGGCACCGGCTGCAGGCGTTGTTCCCGCCGCAGTCGATGCCGGTCTCGAGGCCGTCGCGGATGCCGTTGGAGCACTGGTTCTGCGGCTGCTGGCAGGTCATCGTGTTTCCGCTCGTGCGGCACACGAGACCGACGCGGCAGTCGGAATCGATGCCACAGCTCTGCCCTTCGATGCACGGCGGAGCGCATCCGCCGCACAGCTTCAGGCACTGGTTCCCGCCGCCACAGATGTTGCCGTTGCACGAGCCGTTCACGCAGTCCGCGTTCGAGGAGCAGAACTTCCCGTTCGCGCACTTCGCGCAGACGCCGCCGCAGTCGACGTCCGTCTCGTTCTGGTTGCGGAGGCCGTCGTTGCACGACGGCTGCGGGGGCTGCTGCGGGGTGTAGCACGTTCCGTTGCACGCGCCCGACTGGCAGTCGTTCGCGTTCCCGCAGTTCCTGCCGTTCGCGCACTTCGCGCAGACGCCGCCGCAGTCGACGTCGGTCTCGTCCTGGTTGCGCACGCCGTCGTTGCACGAGGCCACGACCACGCACCGCCCGCTGGAGCAGAGCCCGGACAGGCAGTCGGCGTTGCCGCCGCAGAACTTGTTGATCCCGCACCGCGGGCACACCCCACCACCGCAGTCGACGTCGGTCTCGGCGCCGTTGAAGACGCCGTCCTGACACGTGACCTGGTTGACGGGGTTGCACGTCCCGTTGAGGCACCGGTTGGACGCGCAGTCGGCGTTGGAGTTGCAGCTCCGCCCGTTGACGCACGGGTTGCAGACGCCACCGCAGTCGACGTCCGACTCGTTCTGGTTCTGGAAGCCGTCGTTGCAGGTGTGGGTGTTGGCCGCTCGCTGGCACGTGTTGTTGAGGCACGAGCCGCTCGCGCAGTCCGCGTTCACCGCGCACTGCTTGAGGTAGCCGCACGTCGCGCCGCACCGCCCGCCGCAGTCGACGTCGGTCTCGGTGCCGTTGCGGGTGAAATCCGAGCAGCTGCCGGTCGAGGGCGTGGTCGACGCGCACTTCCCGGTGTTGTCGCACACGAGGCCGGTCATGCAGTCGCCGAAGTTCGTGCAGGACCCGCCCGCGCCGCACAGGTTGGTGCAGCCCTGCCCGCACGGCTTGCCGCACATGGCCGGCGACCCGCCGACGCACTTGCCGCTCGCGAGATCGCAGGTCTGGCCCTGCGCGCACTGGCTGTTGGCCGTGCACGCGCAGATGCCGTTCCTGCACTCGCCCTTGGCGCAGAACGTGTTCTTGTCGTCGCAGGACTCCCCGATCGCCCTGGTGCCGTTCCCGAGCGCGTCGGGGTTCGCCGTACAGGCGAGGTTGACGGTCCCCGCGACCACCATGGTCGCGAGGGTGATGCCGAGGTTCAGGTTTCGCATGGTCCATCCTCCTTGAAGGTCGTCGAGATCTCTGGGTGGCGTCACCGCCTCTTCAGCTTTTGGCTGATAAGGGGGTCCCAGCACCACCCCGTTCTCGCTTCAATCGATAAAAAAATCAATTGAAATGAGAACGTGTGGGGCTGGTTGCCTTATCCATGTATATCACTGAATCGCAATGTCTAAAGTCCTGACTATCAAGCCTAGACTTAATAGTTGATTTGAAGCGACCTCTGAGAGATCGGTTCGAATCTAGCCGCCGCGACAAGTAAATGCCGCGGCGACCAGGGTAGTTCAGGAGAGTTACAGGTCGACGCCGAGCCCGAGCGTCAACCGGAGGCGGAAAGCCGCGACCGTCGCCGCGCTGACCTTCCCGCCGTCCTCGTTCTTGTGGACGGTGGTCTGGCACCCCTGGGGCGCGATGCCGAGGTTGAAGAACAGGACGTCCTTCACCGCGTACACCTTGCCCTGGAGCTCCGCGCCGCCGCACCACTCGAGCACGTTGGTCGAGTCCTCGCTGCCGAGCAGCTTGGGCCCGTCCTGCCGCACGACGGCGTCGAACAGCGCCGCCGCCGAGATCGCGATGCGGCCGTCGGCGAACTTGCGCTGGACGCCCAGGGTCGCCGCGAGGTAGGCGAAGCTCGCGTCGAGCTTGAGCTCGTCGTTGCTCGCGTGGACGACTCCGATGTCACCGGCGGCGAGGAGCTGGTAGTCCTCGTTCATCCGGATGAGCGTCCCCATCCGCAGCTTCCCACCGATCAGGTTCGCCGCCCGCCCGAAGGGGGCCTTGAACAGGATGTTGGTGTCGAAGTGCCCCCACGCCGTGCGGTCCGACGTCGCCGCCGTCGCCGTGGTCGTGGTGACCGGCTCGGGGGGCGAGGGCGGCGCCGGGGGTGCCGGGAGGGGCGGCGCGGGCGACGGGTTCATGATGTCGCCGATCTCGTCCGGACCCGCCGCCTTCTTCGCCGGCAGGAGACCCGCCTTCTCGAGGATGCGCTCGATCGTGCTGAACCGCACCTCGTGCTTCTCGAACCGCGCGTCGTGGGCGTTGACCTTCTCCCACACCGGCTCGAGCGCCGCGTCGATCTGGGCCTGCACCTTGGCGGCGACGATCTCGTGCATCAGCTTCGCGATCTCCTCCTTGGTGTCGGGGTCCTCGTCCGCGATGGTCTGGAGGAGCTCGAGTAGCACGCCCTTGCGGGCGACGAACGAGGCCGTGCGCGGGATGCACGCGACCTTCTCGCGGCAGGCCCACTTGATCTTGATGGTGTCGACCTCGCCGCCGCTCGCCTTGCACCGGGCGTACCCGCTCGCCCTGTTCTCGACGCAGATCCCCGCCTCGAGCTGGCCTTCCGACCAGCAGCGGGACTTGATCGACTTGCACTGCTTCCCCGGCGCCTTGCTGACCGCCGGGTCGGCG
>VGLT01000011.1 GCA_016866635.1 Candidatus Uhrbacteria bacterium | reverse complement strand
ATGAAATGTCTACGGATATAAAATCTTTGGTGCTTGATTTTTTGTTCATCATGAACCGATCCACGTTCAGGCGGAGTGTTCCAAAGTGCGATCAAGGCGACAAAGAAGATGGTCCCGATGATGGCTCCAAGGATGGGAGCCGAGAGATTAACCACAAGCGATAGAACAATCATGCCGGCAACAATTCCGGCGGATCCGATGATATCGCGCATTGCAATAAATTTTCCCGCGAATTTTTTGGGAGCGGTGCAGAGTACATACGCATCCACCCCAGATTCGTATAATAACCATCCGGCAGCTGATCCAACCAATGTCACGATGTAGGTCCATGGGTGCAGTCCGAAGAAGAGAAAAAGGGCGCCGACGAAAAAGGCGAGCGTGCTCACCTTTAACAATCGTACGTATCCAAATCGATCCAATAAATACCCTCCAGGAACATCAAAAATAATTTGAACAAAAGAGGCGCCGCCAATCAACAACCCAATGAGCCAGACGGGAAAGATTTTTTCACCCAGCGTGGGAAGGAGTGTGTAATGCAACCCCGCGGCGAACTTAAAAAAGAACGCATACATCCACAGCGGAAGAAGGAACAATAAAACCTTCCAGTAACGCATACCGAGTGTTAGTATACCGTATCTATGTCCATTGAGCATGTGATGCCAAGACGGCGTGATGCGCCATCTTCCTCCGAAGAAGAAGCGAGAGTAGAGTTTCTTGGTCGGTTGGGCAATATTCGGAATAGAATTTTTGAACAAAGGGAAAGCGCACCGCCGCTCACAGAAGATGAGCTAGCAACAATAGACGCCGCTTTAGAGGTAAAATTTGATACCAGTTTTGATCCAACAGTGGATTTAGATGAAGTAGATCGATTGGAAGAACAAGATGTTTTGGGGAGCGCGTTTGTTGATCAAGCGATGGAGATCGCGGATGAGGGACATTTGCCTGTTGAAGATGTGGTAAGGGAATTGCAAAGTCTAGAGCGAGAAGCAAAAGAAAAAAAGCACGTGCGTCTGGCACAATATATCGAGCGAACAGTACATCTGTTTTTGAGACGGTATTATGGAGGTGTGGATATCAGGGCTAATTGATTTTTCGCCATAAACCATCGGCACTTTTTTTGATGATGGGGGCATGGGTATTTTTGTGTTCCCAATCCATCATCTCCATCAACCCCATTAACTCCCTGACCCAAAGAATATGTCTCTCGATGTCAGGGGGATTTCGTTCACCTAATTGACCGGACTCTGTCATGATGTATGGACAGCCAAGGCAAGCGAGGCGTTTGGGTTTTGAAAAAAACCCCGCGTGTTCAAACACGATGGGATCTGCAGAAACGATGTGATGAAATTTTTTTATGAACGCGTCGATCTCAGCAACCCCTGTTTCCCACGTCCAGATAAAAGGTTTGAGGTATTCATCTTTTGCCCCACCATGAAGATCGATCCAGGCATCTGCGTGATGGATAAAGTTTTTTGTGAGCCAATCGATGAGTTGTTCGCTTGCGGTTCCGTTGGCTCGACCCGGAAAAATATTTTTTGGATACTTTTTATCCATCGGATTGTGACTGCACCCGGCTTCAAATCCGGCGATATTCATCATCGGAATAACAATCAATCTACCGGCAAACGCGCGAGATGGAAATGCCTCAATCAATTGCGTTGCCGCCTCGATTCCTGCATACTCATCTCCATCCATACCCGCGGTAATCAAGAGCGTTTTTCCAGGCATTTTTCCCTGTAGATCGGTTACGGTTGGGAGCATGGGCGTATGATATCAGATCTTCATTTCTTGGCCTCGTCTGGACTGACTCGTCTAGGTGAGTTTCGTAAACAGCTGGAAAACTATCCAGAGCATTTTCCTGCCACTGCAAGAAAAATGGTTTTAGAGCAGGTGAAGCAATTAATGGAAGAATATAAACAAATACTCTCGGAACGAGTTACGGGTTACGAGTTACGGGTTACGAAGGAGAAATTGCGAGCCTTATCAAGCGTGAGTGCTGGACTCATCGCTTCGCTCGATTGGCAATCGCCATCATTTGAGCATTCGCGCCTGTCGCAAGCTGGGCGTCATACGGGAGCGATCGAGGGAACACGAACGGATTATAAACGTGATCAGCATCACGATGCGGCGGATTATGAGCGAACATTTGTTCAAGCGTATATTGATACGCATTTGCATCTCATGCCGCGTGCGTATGTGACGTCCAGCGGAATGGCGGCGTTTACGACCATTGTCGCGTCTTTACTTCCTGATATTGGGTCGGATGACAGGATCCTCGTGGGGGAGGGGAGTTATTTTGAGAATAAGCGTGTATTGAAACAATTTTTTGGAGAGCGAGTGAAATATGTTGATGAGATGGATCGTGAGCTCGTTATGCAAAAAGTAAAAGCGTTCCAGCCGAAAGCGATTTTTTTTGACACGCTCGGAAATGTTGAACACATTGTCATGCCTGATTTGGCGACAGTGATCCCATCGCTTTCAAAGATCGTGACTCAGCCAACCTATCTTGTTTTGGATAACAGCGTGTTGGCGACAAGCTTCCAACCATTAAAATATTTGCCGCATTTTTCTAAATTACGCTTAATCGTATTTGAAAGTTTAAATAAGTTTCATCAATATGGCTGGGATCGGGTCACGGGAGGAATCATTTGGACGGCCGCTCCCTGGCAGGATCGAATATTCGGAACGCGACTGCATTTAGGAACAAACATGCCGCAAGCGTCCGTGCTCGCCTTACCTGAACCAAATAGAAAATTACTTGATGAACGTATCGCGCGCATTCAGCACAATACGCAGGTACTCGGAACGACTCTCGATCACCAGATCCGATCATCGAATACGCCACTTTCCCATGCCGTCTATCCCGCGCGTGCACCTTATTTTACCCTTGTTTTTAAAAAAGAATACGCCAATGTGCCAACCTATCTCAAATTTGTGGATGCGGTGATGAAGGAAGCGCGTCGATCTAGTGTTGATCTAAATGCCGGGACGAGTTTTGGATTTGATATCACGCGTGTATATCTTACGGCGCGGCATGCAGACGAAGATGCAAAGCCGTTTATTCGTATTGCGCCAGGAACGGAATCTCCGGAGGAACTGGAACAAATCAAAAACGTGCTGATCAAAGCAATCAACACGTTTCTGAAATAGCGAACATTATTTTTTCGCCAACGTATTATAGACCATGGCAAAGAGCCAGCCCAGAACTCCCCCGATGATAAAATGTAGGACCGCCATCCAGATGGCGCCCCCAACACCGTAGGAAAATCCTGGATGCATCGGGCCCATGAGCATCGTCCAGGATTTTGCGCCCTCCATCCAAAGAGAGAGGAGCATGAGTAATACCCAGCCCCCGCCGCAGAAAATGCCGGAGGTGAGACCGAGCGCTTTTGCATCGAGCTTCATAAAAGAAAAGAAAATAATAAATGGAACCTTTATTATTATAACACCAACCCACTACTGTATAAAGATTTGGGTAAAATAGTACGAGCCATCTGTGCTGGTGGCAACCCCAATGCCGGATTGGGTATAGGCCCCGACGATATTTGCCAAGTGTCCCGGACTCTTGAGCCAGCCTTCCACGGCCGTGCTCGCTGGATCATCATAGCCGCCATTATAAGCCACGTTTTCTGCCGCTGAGGAAAAAGACAGATGTTTGCGTAATGTATGTACGCGGTCATTAAATCCATCATGTCCAAATGGGACTTTTCCATCCGCCATGTTTTTGCTGTGATCGCGCGAGACGTTTGCGACGGTGTCACTCCACGTCAGCACGGCTAATCCATTTGATGTGCGATGCTGATTGATCAAATCAAAGGCCTTGCGTTCAATACTCTCAAACGGATTGGTGATCACCGGGACACTTGCACCAAGAATGTTTTGCGCAATTTGTTCTGCCGCGTTCAATTCGTTTTGGGGTGAATAATCATTGGTTGTGGTAATGGGTTGTCCTATTTGGTAGTTGATAAAAAAGGCATCAGGAATATCGTGGACTTTGGAAGGCCAGTTTCCATAGAGCGTGGTTGCGGTTTGTTCAGAATCAATCCAGCGCAATATTCCATAACGCGAAACTGCATAGACTTTTGGATCTGTTTGGATTTTGACGAGAGAGCGTCCAGGGCGATAGGTTACGTTGCCCGCCAGAGGGAAACCGGCGAGCTCGACCGGAGAAACCGTGGAAACTCCGCCAAAGGTGTCGTACCAACTAAAGAACACTTTTTCGTTTGGAAACGCATAGCGTTTGCCGTCAATAATATAATAGACGGCACGGTTCTCTGAGCTCTTTATGAGTGAACCATTGGTAACAGCCGCACGCGTCGCCGGAGGAAAAGACCAAAGGAGCGAAAGCAGGCATATCCCTACAAACAATTGCTTCATAGGATATCAGCATACCGTATTTGCTAAAAAAAGTTATCTGCGCCATTGCAGAAGCTTGCCGGCCTTGATTTCTATTGGATGCGCGCGTCTGAGGGTGGCGATTTGGGATTTGGTGAGCAAGGGAATATGTTTGACATCAACGAGATATTCCGCGATGAACCAATTTTCTTTTTCATTGATCATCCAGTTTTGCTTGTCGAAGCGTGATAAATGTACAGGATTGGAATAACTGCGCAAGGTTTTAAATCCAGCATGATCAAAATATTCGTGAAAATACGACATGACAAGTTCGCGAATGGATCGATACACAGGCTCGCGGTAACACAGAACCGCATGATTGGTTTTTGAAACCGCGCCCCAACAGCCGTGTTGTTTAAATACCGCGACGACATGATCGAGGTCGTGAGGAACGCTCGTCAAATCAAGTAAGAGTGGGGGACGACGGTGCACGCGAAAGGCGAGGGCGGCGAGCATTGCGCCTTCAAGACAGTGGGCTCGTTTTTCTCGCATGACTGTTCGAGGGGATCGACAGGTATCATCCACCTGTTCATTGTCTGCTCGAAGAGAATCCAAATAATTCTGCACTTTGCGTGGAGTGTTTAATGTGCGTAGAAGCGTCAACTCTTTTTTTGTGAGCCCAAACATACAGCTTATGTACCATAATACCTCGTTCCATGAAAAACACCCGGGTCCAGGACCTGGCCCCATGTTCCCAGAAGTGGTCCCAGACCTGGTCCCGGACCTGGTCTGGAGTGGGAGAGGGTTGGTGTAGCGGGCTTGTCGAAGAGGGGAAAGTGATATATCCTCACGACACAATCCATCAAATAGGGGCGTCGTATAATGGTAGTACAACGGTCTCCAAAACCGTTAGCGTGGGTTCGATTCCCCCCGCCCCTGCCAGACAGAAAACACGGGACACGTTTCCGTGTTTTTTGCATCTGTGTAGCCGTTTTCGTCGAGTTCTAGCCGATCGCAATCGCGTTTGATCTGCGGAGCAATAGTAGAAAACTTTTCCCACACGTTTTTGCAATCAAAGGCCAGTATTCCGTCTTTCAACACAAAGTTCGAGCCAAGCGCGACGGCGGTGCTGCGCTTCAGCTCGTCATTCCCGTTTTCAAACCAGTCTTTGGCGTGCACCGCGAAGTCAAACACGTTCTCCACGCGCTCGCGCCAATTGTCAGCTCGTTGCTCGGTATCGCTCAGCTTTTCCTTGAGTTGTCGCTGTTCTTGGAGTAATCGTTCCTTTTGGTGCGCGTATTCCTCATTCGTAAGCAGATCGCCAAGACGCATGTCCGTGAGACGATCGATTTTGGCCTGAACCGCGTTGTAGGCATTTTGCAGAGATCGATAGGCCGACGTCCGATCGTCGCATTCGACGCGGTTCGTCTCTTTGAGCCAACGGATTGCCCAATTGGCGAACGCAGGCGGTACATGAATGCCGTTCAACACGTTCTGTACCTGAACTTCGAGGTCCTTGCCGACGATGAACTTCTGGTTGCACGCGACGGTCTTGTTCTTTTTGGTGCAATGATAATAGACGTAATGCCTACCAGATACTTTGGTCTTTTCCTCGGCTGTAACCATGCCGCCACATTCACCGCAACGAATGAGGCCGGTCAACGGAAATCGATGCTTTTGGGGCTTTGGCACAGGGTTTCCGAGGATTTTCTGCACGTCCCAAAACTCCTTTTCCGTAACCATGCGTTCGTGAGCTCCCGTGTATTTCCGTTCAGCGCCTTCGACCGTACGCTCGATCACGCCGCAATAGAATTTATTGCGGAACAAGTTGTACATCGCACCTTTGGAGATGGGTTTTCCTCCCGCTCGTTTGGTCTTTCGCGATCGAAAATTCCATTCGTTGTTCGCCTTGAGACGGATTTGCTCAACCGAATACGCGCCAGTGAGCGCCAAATCCCACATTTTCCGTACCAAATGGAACCGTTCCGGATCTGCAACGACGGTGTGGTCGTCGAGCTTGTTCATGTATCCCATGGGTGCGTTGCCCGGAAGCCAACCCATCTCGAGCTTGGTGCGGTTGCCGCGTTTCACGTTTTTGCCAAGATCGTCGATGTATTTCTGCGCCATGCCGAACTCGACGTACATCAGAATCGTGTTGTCCTCTTCGCGTGAATACGACTGGCCGGGCGTCATGATACGAAGCCCGTTGCTCTTGATGCACCAAATGATGCGCCCGCCATCCACCGGATTTCTGGCGAGACGGTCGAGCTTCCAGCAAATAACACCCGCGATCTGGCCGGATTCGGCCTGTTCCATGAGTTTGTTGAACACCGGCCGTCCCGGCGCTTTGGCTGACATGGATTCGCGCATGACCTTGAGTTCGCCGTAACCCAGCCGTGAGGCCAAGGCTTGGAGCTCGTTGATCTGGGAATCGATCGACAAAACCTGCCGATCTTCGGATTCCGTGGACTTTCGGGCGTAGATGACGAAATGTTTCATATTGTTGTGTTTCGTAGCTTCATTTGAGCTTTTCCTCAAGTTTTCGTCGGGCCTCGCCGGAAAGAATCGGCTGCGCGAAGCGATTGTTCAGACCACCAATCTTCCTCAAGAATTTTGCATACCGCTTCGTTGGACGGCCTTTCCAGAATTTGACGCGGATTTTCCGCTCCATCGCATCGAGCTGATCCGACCTCCTAAGAAACAGACCGTAGATTCCGAACGCGTGTGATCGTTTTTCCTGCTGGCTTTGATACGCGAGGTCGTTGCATTTGCGACAGGCGAAGTACGGACCCGTTGCATACAACACGGCAATTCGTCGCCGACACGGAATTCCGCTGCGCGAAGCCGGACAGATGAACCAATAACGGACACCGCCGTAGTTGCATGGCGTCGTGACCAGCTCGACGTCATATTCCAGCGGTTCTCCGGCGGCTTTGTAGGATAGGCGAAGGAGTCGACGGTTGTTTTCAGAAACGACTTGAAAACCGATGCTGCGTTCGCCATAAAATGAACGCCACCTCATGGTTCCGGAGCTGGAATAACGCTTCAGGAATTCCATCTTCCGCAATTGCGAAATCGGGAATGGGCAGGCAAACTCGCAGACATTTTTTGACATACGGTCGAAATCAATAGGACTTGGCAGGTTAAAAACCTAAAAACATACACATGGCCGGATTCACTTTGAAAATGTTCGGCTTCGCTGCAAAACCACGCGAACTCTTCGGCAATCGTGATGATCTTTTCCGGACGTCCGACCGTGCCGTTCTTCATATCCTGTACTTCCACGATGTCCAGCGCCCGCAACGTTTCAATCTCTTTAAGTGCAGTCGGATTGCTGCAACCCATCGCATCCTCAACCACACCCGTGTTGATCGTGCCTGCGTATTCGATGAGTGCATCCATGATTTTGATGCGGCTGTACGGCGCGGAATGAAGCGCGAGCTCGATGCATGGCCACAAATCCTCGCGTGCAAGTTGCGTCCGGCCGCATGCGAGCGCATGACCGCGAGCCAAGTTGTAGAAAAGCTGGTTGATGCGCGTAGCTTTCTCGATGGAAACCTCGGCATGATTTTGTTTGCCATCTTCGTCATCTCCCCAGACGCTCACGGTTCCGCGAAAGTGCGCGAGGAACTTGGCGCAACGTGAAATGATTTTTCGTAGTTCGCTCGGATCATTCTTCTTGTTCCAAGTGACACCGCCTTTAAACGTGTTCCAAAGTGTCAGGATGAGATTGCGCGTGACGATCCGACATTCGCGTTCCTTGAGCTTGAAGTCGTCTTGGATAAGCAGGTCGGCTAATTCCTCCTCGGTCTTGTCCGACATCCGCATGTTCAGGAAAAACAAACGGCTTCCAAGCGTGCCCATGAATTTCCAAACGCGAGGCGCGATTGGCGTTGAGCCGGCAAGAAACATGAAAGTATAATCGCCTTTGTATCCGCGTTTGCCGTGGACACCGGAGTCCGATTCGTAGCCCTCACCATCGAACACGCGTGTCATCACGCCGAGGTTCTTGAGCAGTATTTCCTGCCGTTCGGCGAAGATCGGCGCAAAGTCGCGCACCACGAGCGTGCGATGACGGATTCTCGGGAGCATGTCGATTTTGGCCAAGTCCTCTTGTTTGCGATTGGACGCATGAGAAACCAATGAGGAAGGCGTGAAGCTGTCTGTTGCATATACAAGTTCTTGGATTTCAGAAAAGAAATTGAGCGTAATGGTTTTACCTGCGCTTGGAACGTCGACATACACCAACCCGAAGGGATTGCGGATGTCTTTGATAAGCAGTTGCGCGATCACGGCCAGTCCGACTTCGCTGGCGGCAACGCACTCGGGAAATTGCGAACTCACGGTATTACGCCATGTGCCGATATCGGCTTCATGGTCAGGCTTCGGGAGCGTCGCATACCGTTCTCCGGCTTCCTCAATCTCTTTAGCGGTGCGGCTCGTTTTAATCAGCTCGCGAAAATCTTCAGCGGTCTTGCCGCCTTTGACGAAAAAATCCGTAACATCGCCATGTTCGCCAAGTTCATTCGGCAGTGAAACAAGTTTGGCGTGCGGAATGAGTTTGAGAACATTCAACGCACCTTTCCGTCCCGCTTCGTCCAGATCGTAAACTACGAATACCCCTGGAATATCAGCGAACAGTTTTACCCATTCTTCGGGAAACGTGCCCGCTCCGCCCGTGCTCGAGACGGCCGTGAAGCCGTGTGACCGCAAAATCAGGGCGTCCAGCTCGCCTTCGCAGATGATGGCCTCTTGTGCGCCTTTAAGCAGGCGGGCGCCAAACAGGGCCGCTTTGGCGCCTTTCGGATACAGGTACTTCGGCCCATCTTTTTCCGCGCCAGGCGGCTGGCGCAGCTTAGTAAAGAGTAAATCACCATCCGGTCCATGGATCGGAATCGTGAGACGCGAACCGTCCCAGCCCAGTTTGGATTGATTGATCACGTCTTCCGACAAGCCGCGCGAATCGGTAAGCCAAGATCGGATATTCGACGGCAACGCCCTGTGCCACGCCTCGATCTGCTCGTCGTTTAACGCTTGTTCGATTTCCTGAACCTTTTTCTTGAGCGTGGGTTTAATGTGGGTCAAGCCCATATCAACTTCACGGAATCCCAAAACGATCGGGTCATCGTCAAAATGTTCTGCGAGTTCGGAAACGTGGCCGTCCTCCAAACACTTGAAGCAGCGATATACGCCCAGCTGATGATTGATGGAGAGGTGGAATTCATTGCCACGGCTGTCGGCGTCGCAATCGTTAAACACGCAGGCGGTGAGGATCTGGTCGCCACGCGTAATGAACGGTAACCCTTTCATGGTAAGATACTGCTCGATACGATATTTCATAGTTGTTGGTTAGGCGTCCTGATTCAGAGGACGTCTTTTCGTTTGGATAAGAGAATGCACATGTGCGGAATTGGTTAAAAATTGGAAAGAGATACCTACGGTGGCGGTCCTGTATTCATCGGCTGTTTCTGGTACGGCTGGGGCGTGTAGGCGAAACGCGTGACTGCGAGCAACGCTTCGGCCTGTTCCTTGGCCGTTTCAAAATCCAAATCCTCGCCATAGGTTTGTTTCCATAGCTCGCGGAACTCCTGAATGGCGCGTTCCGGCAAACCCATATCAGGCCATGGAGTGGATCTGCGCTTTGAGCAATTTCACGGAACCGAAATAGCTCAAGGCGTCGACCGGAAGCTGGCCGGTCCAAAATCGTTGGATCGTCTGATCCAAGCTCGGATCCAATTCAAAGACGAACACGATGCGGCGCCCGTCCGTGGGTTCAAATCCGATCAGCTTGTATCCGCAGATGCGAAGCGCGGCTGCGAGTCCGAGATCGTGGGTCTCGTACGAATTTTTATGTTGCATAATGGCGCGGTTAGGTTTTGCGCCATCATGCGGGATGCCTGTTGTCTCAACGGTGAGCGGGTTCACTCAACAAAACAAAAAAGCCGCTCGGATGAGCGACGATTATTGTTGGTTCCGGTGCTATTTTGCGTTCCGTTCAATGAACTTGTTTTTGTAATCGATCTTGAAAAAATCGGAAATTCCAAACCTCGCCATTACCTTATCGTTAATTCGTCGGGCGGCGTCATAAATCGTCCGCCACTCGCGATCGACGAAATCGTCTATCATAGTGTCGATCTGTTCGCCGAATGGAAACTTGAATGCGATCAGCAAGAGTTCATGCTCAAATGTATTTTCGTCGAATTTTTCAACGACGGTGTTTCCGTGTCGAAAAAGCACGCCTTGATTAAAAACGAATTCACCGGAATCTTGTGAACCTTCAATCTCACTAGGCTTCCGGTCGCGTTCGTCGCTTGCGACACGCAAGCGATCGTACAAATCGTTGAAAACGTGTCTATACACTGAAATACGTTCAGCATCCAGCAGGTATGCCGTGCCGGATTGTTTGAGATAATCGAAAGCTGCTTGTGCTTCGGGTTGGATTTTGAAGTCAATGTCAGAATCTTGGGTCAACTCGAGCCTGTCCATAATCTGGTTCACTAACTTCATCAATGCGGCGAGATTCGTATTCGACAATTTTTCTGGATCAGTGAGCGCAACAGGTATTTGGACTTTTCTTGCTCGATCAAGCATAGGTTTCTTTAGTAGTAGATCAAAAGACGTATACGTCTGGTCATGGTCGTTGCGTGAGAGAACTTGCAGTGATCCTTCATGGATCAAGCTTTGAAGCGCATCCATCATCTGGTCTGGTTTGATGGGCGAAAATCTTCCATTGTCAGCAAAAATCCGTACACGCTCCGCCGCTCCAGCGTTGGCCGATCGTTCGATGATTTTTTCCAAAACGGATTCAAAAATCTGCTCATTTTGCATATTCATACTTCATTCAGCCAAATCCTAGCCCAAGGGGAGAGATTTTCAAAGGGAATCCGGTTATGTGTATCTTCCAGATGATACGCAAAAGGAGTAATATTGTTCGTATTGTAGATGATTTTTTATGGCTCAATTAGGAATCTTGATTATTGTAGGTATAATTTGGCTTGTATACAAAGCCTTTGAGGGCGCCTCCAAGGCATCCTCGACCTATAGTAATAACCAAAAATTCAATCAAGAAAGGCAATCAAAATACGCCGGTCGCTTTATAGATACGACAAAAAGTCTTTTTGAAAGAAACCTAGACATTATAGACAGCTTCGCGGTACAGCTCGATTCAGATTCTTATAGGTCTTATTACATCGAAAACAAAACCAGAGACTGTATCAATGAGATTTGTATCGCGGAAGGATCAAGCAGCATTCGACCCGAGAGTGCATATTTAAGTACATGGAAAACGCGAGCCCCTTCTAACTGGGTCGAGCTGTCAAACCAAATTGAAAAATACTTTTCCAAGAAAAAAGACGAGCTTAGAAAAATTGCGAGAGCAATTGATGATACGCGTAGTAAGTTACATAGGTTGGAGTTAGAAAAAATTAACCCCGCTGCTTTTAAAGAGCTGGTGAAGAAAAATGGAACCGGAGAAATAATGATAGCCGATCTTGAAGCCGTTCTCACCCCTAATGAGAAATCATGGATTGAAACTGAAAACGCTTTGATTAATTTGAATTCAGTGCCAAGCGCATTGCCGCTTTTCGAATCAGGCATAAAAACACACGACATTGAACGACTGAATAAAGAAATTTCTTTGTATAATGATACTTTGACTGCGGACATTGAAGTCCACGAACAAAATGCCAAATTCTTTTCCAGAATATTCGAAGGTTACAAAAAGAAAGAAAAAGACAGCGTTATTGATCGAATTAATTTTATCGTAAATGACATCAAGCTTCCCGCATCATTTCCAAAAATTTGGGAGGTCGACTTTGATCCGGCACAATCCATCGCAATTGTAGAAACTGGTTTGCCAGATGTGGTTCATAGCCAAATTTTAAAAGAAGTTCAGTTGAAATGCAGTATTTCAAAAAAACCAATAAATCAGAAAGAGGCGAAGGAGTTTATTCCGAATGTGCATCCGGCCGTAATTTTACGAGTTGCGTACGAGATTTTTGCCAACGATACAGAGGGGATCATTAAACTATTGGTGATTAATGGGTGGGTTGAATATGACGATCCAAAAACTGGCGTAAAAACAAAAACTTACACTGCATCTTTGGTTGCTGAAAGAGAGCAGATTCTGGTACTAAATTTAAAGAAACTCGATCCTTTGACAGCTTTTATCAATTTAAAAGGGAAGACGGCAGGCAAGTTAATTGACATTATTCCCGTAACTCCAATGATGTCATTAAACAAGAAGGATAAAAGATTTATTGAAACGAAAGAAGTCTTGGATAGACTTGGGGGTGAAACAAATTTGGCGGCTATGGATTGGCAAGATTTCGAAAGCTTGATAGCGGAATTGTTCGAAAAAGAATTTGCAGACAAGGGCGCAGAGGTGAAAGTTACTCAGGCGAGTCGTGACAGGGGCGTGGACGCTGTGGTTTTTGATCCTGATCCGATAAAAGGAGGAAAATTTATCATTCAGGCAAAGCGCTATACGAATACTGTCGATGTAAGCGCGGTACGGGATCTTTGTGCAGTAGTGAAAAAAGAGGGGGCGTCTAGAGGTATCCTAGTAACGACGAGTTCATATGGGGCCGATGCGTATACCTTCGCACAAAATGAACCGATCACCTTGCTTA
>VGLT01000010.1 GCA_016866635.1 Candidatus Uhrbacteria bacterium | reverse complement strand
AAGCATAAATATGTTCCAAGACATTGAGGGCAAGCACGGTGTCGAAGGCTTGAGTTTCGCATGGAAAGGGTTCTTCTAAATTAGCCATCACATCCGGCTGAGTCGACGGATCCAGATTCACAACCGTGATCGAGTCCGCGGTTTTCTCGATGATGGTACGGTAGGCAGACAAACGCGCTCCTCCTAAATCTAAAACCTTGCCAGAAAAAAACAATGAGGCTAGGGCTTGATGTGTTAACCGACGAAAGAGGCTGTTCATAGAACCTCGGGTGATCGCTGGACCCAGAACAAAAAATCAAAAGCCCACCATCCCGGGTACGCATCTGCTAATCGGTTAAAGGGAAAACGTGTATAGCCACCAATCTTGATCGAAGGACCAATCCTCTTCAAGACCATTTCAAGATGCGATTGATTAAATTGAGTAATATGTGTTGGATCTTCGAGCGGCGTATACCGGCGATTCCCTAATAGATAACGTAAACGATGCTTCAAAAAGAACGCGTTTGGTACAGAACCAATACACACACCACCCGGAGCAAGCACGCGTCGAATTTGATCTGCGATCTTTTCAGGAAAATAGAGATGCTCCAAAACCTCGCTACATAAAACAACATCAAAACCGTTTGCAGGCAATGTTTCCCAAGATCCGGTGACATCCATCTGAAGAAAACGCGCGCTCGGACATGTATGTGTAGCTCGTTCTAAGGCGCGGGAATCAATATCTACCCCCGTCACCTCCGTAAAATACGGAAGAAAATGTTTTGTAAGCGTAGCATCGCGGCAACCAATATCAAGCAAACGCTGGCCCACCCACAGCTGTTTCATCTTTGCCAAAAACCACTGAACACGTTCTTGTTCCAAAACAGAAAAACCAAAACGAGCGTTCTCTGTATGATGTGTTTCGTAGAGAGACTGAATGTTCATAACAAATGTTTTAAACGTTCGATTTGTTGTTCCATAGAATGAGCGTTCACCGCAGCTTCACGCAGGCTTTTTTGCAAATCGACATATTCTTCTTCGCTCAAATGCATCACACGCTCCAATGCCATCCGTCGTTCGACAATGGTTTTTGCCATCAACCATCTATATGTTTGTGGTAACCATTCTTGCATGCCATCGGTTGCAGCAATAGGGATCATTCCACTCATCGTACTTTCTACAATCGCCTTATCCAAACTTCCTTGATAGGCATTCAACAATATATCATATTGAGAGAGTAATTCAGGGACGTGATCATAAGAAACCGATTCCGACCCCCATTGAATGGAAGGATGGTCCTGTGTCAATTTCATAAGAGCAGCTTTATAAATTGGGTCCGGTTGCGGACCAACAATGGTCAATAGAGCTCCGTGGAGAGCCTCTGTCTCAACAAAGGTCTCAATGACTTCCTCAATACGTTTGCTAGGCATGACTCGCCCAAAGACCAAACATCTCCAAGGATCTTGTGATGAACGGCATCGCTCACGAAGAACAAAACGATGATGATCAATGTTCTGTCCAATGAATACAGGATGTACCCATGGATGGTTGTAGGAAGCTTTTACGGATGCCGTAGTGACATGGGCAAATGCGGATGCAATCAACGCCCAAACGCTGACCGTATAGTGCGCGTACCAAAACACAATTCGTTTAGATAACAGTCGCCACAACCAAGAGGCTAAAATAACGTAGTATGCATCTCCGCGCACAAACACCGCTTGATACTGATCACGCTTGCGCCATGATTCAAGCAGAAGAGTTCTGATCACCTGAAATCGTGATCGTGAACCCGCAGGACGCAAGGCAATGATGTGTACATTTGAGGGAAGCGCATGTCGCCCAACGCGTAGGGCAAGAACCGTAAGATGGGAAAATTGAGTTGAGGCTACTTCTAACCACCCATGAAAAAATCCCATGAGAGGATCATCCAGATCAACCGCTTGAATCACGACCAACAACGATGATGACGGGGTCGAGGGACACTGTTTCCAATGATCGACCTGACGAATGGCGGTCTCCTGTTGAGATAATACGTCCTGCAATTTTCTTCCTGGTTGTTGCATGGCGAATCTGATCGTTTGAGCGATCTGTACTGGATCAGATCCCTGTACAACGGTTGCGGAACCTCGCTTTTCTAACCAACGCGCACAACCCGTATCGCTCATAACCACTGGTACGCCGGCTAATCCAGCTTCCACGGCTGCTACACCCCACCCTTCGTGCTTAGAGAGCAAAACAAAAACCGAAGCCTTGGCGAGCCACGGAGCCGGATCAGATGCGCCCACGAATGTAACCCATGCGCTCACTCCCAATGCATGTGCGAGCGCCTCCAGAGACGCTCGCTCTGGACCATCGCCCACAAGCACTAGTCGTGCCAAGGAATCGGATTTTCGTACTTCAACAAAGGTACGAATGAGGAGATCTACGCGCTTAACCGCAATGAGGCGTGCCACACACACGATACACCCGGATTCTGGCCGGCGTTCTATCTCGGCAAACCGTGGATGAGCGGCAATGGGCAAAAAATAACCAGACACCAAATTTTGTGGACTCACCGTTCGGATCTGATTTGCTCGCCGAGATAAAAAACGCGCAAGTCGCGAACGAAGCCACCACAGGGGTTCATCGGGTATCTGACCGTCAAAAAATCCTCCATGGTCTTGAAGTTCAAAGGGTTTCTTAAAACGCCGCGCCACACGCCAAGCAATCCAACCTAATTCAAATGGGTCTTGTGCGGTGATAAGATCAGCGCTCGACCCAAGCTGTTTGGCGCGGCGCGCGGTATTTTTTATGCGATGGATGATCGTTGTGCCTCCAGATCCCTCGACCCGGATTCCCGACTCTTGCCAGGTGGTCATCTGACGGCTCATGACTAACACCGTAAGTTCAACTCCCTGATCGCGCAGTAAACGCCAACGATCAGCCGTGGGCGAATGCACATCTAAACCCGTAACATCACGGGATATCATTAAGACGTGCATAGGTGTTTCAGGATCGCGTGCGTTTGTTGAACCACTTCGGAAAACGGCTTCATCATCTTTGGTTCATGACGCGGGACCAATCGTCGGAGCTCGTCCGTCCACGCGACCCGATTCAGATAAGGGAGAACTGTAACATATTCTGGAAATAGTTCTTTTGCTTCAGGATTACCCGCCTGATCACTCACGACACATGGCAACCCTCGGGAAACCGCCTCGACCACAACATGAGCAAAACCCTCATATCCAGAAGCCAACACAAATCGGTCAGCCATCTCGCACCACTCTGCTACCACGTGGCGATCAACCCTTCCAAGCAATCGAACGCGTGATGAAAGCCCTCTATCCTCTACCATGGTACGCCATTTGGCAAGTTCTGGACCCTCACCAACGTGAACCAAATAATAATTCGATGGAAGATCCTGCAGGATGTCTACCAAAAAGTCTACCCCTTTCCACGGGACCGCGCGCACATTGGTGAACAAGATCACGTCACCCTCTTTCCAACCCTCCCGTGCTCGAAGCTCTGCACGCGAGGCCGTTTTAGGGAGTGGTGCAATCTGGGTGTACACCACATGAATCTTTTCTCGCACAATACCCCATCGTTCAACCATTGTCGCTAAATACCGGCTTGGGACAATTACGGCATTTGCTCGGCGAGCCACCCAACGCTCAATTCGCTCAATCCAACCAATACGTCCTGTGTGGCGACGGGTAAGAAAAGCATCCAGCAATTCAGCATGTCCTCCGGGCATTTGTTGTGCTATTTCCCAGGCATAGTCCCCGACCACTTTCAACACAAACGGTTTACCTAGCAGTCCAGCAACAATCGCTCCGGGCAAACCTTGAGAAACCGCATCTTGCGCGTAAATGACATCTGTTGATCGTGCCTGCCAAAATGTATGCCAAGTATAGCGAAGATAACGAATGACTGGCCCACCAAAGCGCGGCACAACGGAAACCGGCCAGGGCTGATGCCGCTCGGTTGTGTCATCACCATAGGTCACAACAGAGATGGGATAGCCTGCCTCAAAAGACGCTTGAGCAAAATTCCGCACATAGGTTGCCGGCCCCCCGCCTTGTGGTGGATAGATTCCTGTACACAGCAACACACGCATCTTCAAGCTCGCATGAAAACATGTTTGATAGATCACATCAATTTCACGCGCAATCTGATCCCAAGAATAGCGGGATAGGTTTTGTGAGGCCTGCTTGACCAACTCCTCACGTACGCTTGGCTCACCGAGGAGACGATCCATGGCCTGGGTTAATGACTCAACATCTTCTACGGGAACCATGAGTCCCGTCTCCCCATCCTGAATCACATCTGGGATTCCACCGGTTCGAGATCCGATCACGGCGGTCCCTGCGGCCTGTGCCTCAACAAACACAATCCCCATTCCTTCGGCACGTGACGGCACGACAAAGACTTCTGCTCTTGCAATCAATGGTGGAATATCTTGGTAGGGTACGTTACCGAGAAGTTTTACTCGTGTTTCAAGACCAAGGGTTTTAATCACATGCGTCAGATGCGCCCGTTCATCCCCTTCTCCTGCAATGGATAGGGTCGCTTCCGAATATTTCTGGGCAATCTTGCTAAATGCCTGAATCAATACGTCATATCCTTTATCTACGTGCAGACGCCCAACAGCAACGATTGATCCGGGTATTTTTTGAGTCCCACGTACCTTCTCAAAGGCTGTTAGCTCCACTCCGTTTGGAATAATGCTCACTTTTTTTGCCCCGAGGCGCACGGCTCGATCAGCCAATGCTTTACTGATCGCATGAATGGCATCCGGAGTTCGATGGATCCAGGCAAACAGCCAATCCGGTAACCATCGTTTAATTCGTGGAGCATCCATGGACCCACTTTGTAACGTAAGAAGCGTTGGTGTTTTTGGATGAAACCATTTGTAGATCATTAGGGCACCCCCGGCCGCGCTCTCAACAACCCCATGAACCAAATCTGGATTCAATGCCGCAGTTTTAAAAACGGAAAAAAACGGATACAAAAATTTATCAAACCAATTTCCAAAACCCACTCGGATAACCTCCACGCCATCCAGCATCTCTTGTTTTGGTAAACGACGATCAAAACGAGCCGTGATAACGGTCACTCTATATTGATGACGGATGCGCTTGACGACCTCCACGACAAACCGCTCTGCTCCAGAAATATACGGTGTGTATGATAAGCAGAGTATTACGATTCTTTTTTTGGATGCGTTAGGCAGTGATTCCATAACGCTCTTTATACCAGGCAAACGTTTTTGCTAACCCTTGATCCAGGCTCGTTTCAGGAACATATCCAACCAGTTCACGACAACGAGTTACGTCTGGACAACGATGCCGAATCTCTCCCTCGGTCCTTGCGGGGAGATATTCCAGGGTAAGTGACTTACCAGAAATCGCCAGTACACGTTCAGCTAACTCTTTAATCGTGGTCTGTCGCCCAGCTCCAACATTCATCACCTGACCATCACATGCCGTACTACACAAGGCTCGAATGGCGACCTCAATATTGTCATCGACATACACAAAGTCTCGAGTCTGCAACCCATCTCCAAAAATCGTTGGTGATCTTCCCTCCAGAGCAGCCTTGATAAATATTCCCACAACAAAGCCATAATCAGACGCCTCTTGTCCTGGACCATAGACGTTAAAAAATCGCAATGCGGTGGATCTAAGGCCATGCGTCTTATACATGGAGAAGCCAAATTGCTCGCCAATGAGCTTTACCAACGCATATGGGTTTTTAGCATTCCAAACTCCATCTTCCTTTTCAGGAATCGTAACCGGTTCACCATATGCCTCAGACGAGGAGGCAAAGATCACTTTGGTAACCCCGCTTGCCGCAGATAATTCGTAGATATGTTTAATCCCATCCATATCCCGGAACACATCCAGTGGACGTTCGACGGTTCGTTTGACTCCGACCAATGCCGCATAGTGACAGACAAAATCAGGACGCTCCTTCAAAAAAATTGGCAGTAGGTCATCTCGTCGATTTGCATCCCCCTGAATAAATTGAAACGCCGTGTGCTGTTCGTTCGCTCGCTCGTGCAGTGGTGCAAGATGCTCTTGTTTGCCGGTCGACAAATCATCAAAGGCAATAACGTTTGCTCCCTCTTTTAAAAGCCGTGCACACAAATTAGAACCCAAAAATCCAGCGGCGCCGGTGACTAAAACATTTTTTCCTTTTAAGACAGACGTATCAATCATGTTATGTAGAGTATCGATCAAGCCACGATGCTAGGACAAGCAACATCCATAAACGGTTACCATGATTCACGCCTCGATCGTTCTCATCTAGATAGCGTTGAATCACTTTTGTATTCATCATCGTATTCAATTTGGACGTCTGGCTCAGACATCGCTCGATGAACATTGGACGCAGATTCTGGCGAAACCAGTCAGCTAATGGAACCTGGAAGCCACGTTTAGGACGATTCAGGATATCCTCTGACAAGATTCCTTTGGCCACAGCTCTCAGCATCGGCTTTTGAATACCACGTTTAAGCAAAAAAGGCAATGGGAGTTGAACGGAAAAACGTACGAGTTCTTGATCTAAAAATGGGGCACGTGCTTCCAGTCCATGAGCCATGGTAGCGCGATCCATTTTTACATTTAGATCATCGACAAGATAGGATGACAGATCAAACGCGAGCGCTCCTTCTGCTTGACATGACTCATCAAAATGCGTGCGGATATATCCACCTGCAGATGATGCCTGTGTTCGTTGTTTAAATTCAGGGAGAAGTAATGTTTCAAGTTCGGCAGCTGAAAAATATGAGCCCTCAAACAATGCTGCATATCCGGCCCCCATGGAATCTGAAAAGCCGGAGGTCATTTGAGCAAAACGGGTATATCGGGGATCACCCGCTATTCGACCTATCATTTGTGCGGCCAGTGCCGCTGGTTTTGCAAGATGATATTGATGAAGCAGGTGACCCATGAGCATCGCCTGGTACCGTCGATATCCACCAAATAACTCATCCCCTCCATCCCCACAGATGACTGCTTTGACTGACTTTTTTGTTTCTCGGGCAAGCAACCAAACAGGAAGCGACGAGGAGTCAGCGTATGGAGCGTCATACAACTCAATCAGCTGATCTACGAGTGCAGCAGCGTCCTCGGATCGCGCTTCAAATTCATGGTGATCGGTTCCAAGATGTTGAGCAAAGGCTCTTGCTTCAGCCCGCTCATCAAATCCAAAAGAAGGAAAACCCATGGTAAACGTTTGGATCTTTTTCGAAGACTGACGGGCCATAAGCGCAACCAACAAAGAAGAATCGATCCCCCCTGAAAGAAATGCTCCAACCGGTACATCCGCGATCATGCGTAAACGTACCGACTCCTCCAGCAGTCCTCGCAACTGATCAGCGGCCTGATCCATGGACCCAGAATATTTTGGTTGGCGTGGAAAGGTATCGTACTCATGGAGCTTGAGTGTCCCCTGTTCGATCACTCCATAGGTTGCAGGTGCCAATGACAAAATTCCTTCAAAACCGGTCATGGGAGATGGGATGTACTGCAGACCTAAAAAAAGACGGATCGCTTGCCAATCAATCGATGGTTTTTGTTCCAAAACCAACGCTTTGAGTTCAGAAGCGAATTGAAATCGTGTATGATCAAAACGATAAAAAAATGGTTTCTTGCCCAACCGGTCGCGCGCGAAGAATAAACGCTTGCGTGGCGCATCCCACATTGCAAAAGCAAACATCCCTCGCAATTTCGCTAACATCTGCTCTCCAAATCGCTGATACAAGGCAAGAAGAATTTCTGTATCCGATCCTGATCGGAATGTCTGACCCTGCATCTCGAGTTCCTGACGCAGCTCTTGGTAATTATAAATCTCTCCATTAAACGTCAGGATCAGCGAGCCATCCGCGCTCTTCATGGGCTGAGTACCAGCAGGTGAAAGATCGACAATAGCAAGTCTACGATGGACAAATCCGACTGAGCCATCAAGCCATACCCCTCCCCCATCTGGTCCGCGATGCGCCAATGCATTCCCCATCATAGACAACCGGTCTTCTTGGACCGGCTGCTGATCAAAGCGTAATTCTCCAGCAATTCCACACATATTTGCCTATTTTACAGCCAATACCTTATATTAATTCCATGAATCCCGCAAAGCGTAAGATCGTGCTCGGAATTACTTTGGCAGAGCCTGGAGGGGCTCAGTCATTTGTCTTTGGTTTTGCTCGGTGGTTGCACGAACACGGGCATGAGGTGCATGTGATGGCCGGTGAGGGGCAATGGCTCTTCACGCGTTGTCAGGAAATGGAGATTCCAATTCATCCCATTCCTGCTCTCAAACGCAATATTGATCCCATCAAAGATTGGAAAGCGTACAAACAAATCAAAGCCAAACTTGCAGAACTGAAACCTGATGCGATTCATCTCAATAGTGCAAAAATGGGTGTGCTTGGAGGTCGCGCCGCCCGTGCGCTCAACATTCCGCGCATTGTCTATCGCAATGGAGGGTGGGCCTTTTTGGAACCGCTGATATTTCCCGCTCCGCTGATGTTCCGTTTAGCCGAAGCCTGGACCTCACGCGATAAAGACGTGATTATCTGTGTACACGAAGGCGACGAAGAGGCGGCGCGAAAGGCAGGCATTCGTCCACGGGAAACCCTGATGACCATCCCCAATGGAATTGATATCCCGACGTTTGATCGCGCGTTGCAAACACGAGATTACGCGCGTCGTGCTTTGAACATTGATGGTGTCGCATTCGTGTTTGGGACCATCGCGCATTTTTATCCTGCCAAAGATTTGCCACGCTACATGGATGCGTGCGCCTTGGTTCACGCCAAACGACCAGACGTACGCTTTATCTTAATTGGAAACGGACGTGAGCAATATCGCGTGCGTCGCAAGCGCAAAGAACACGAGTTAGAACAGGTCGTATCGCTCATCGGTAATTATGATAATGCCGCGACGATCTTGCGCGGATTTGATGCATTTGTACTCCCCTCTGCAAAAGAAGGAATGCCCCGTGCCTTGCTAGAAGCAATGGCCGCTGGACTCCCCTGTATTGCTACCAATGTCGGAGCAAATACCTCCCTCTTAAAAGACCAGGCCGGCTGGATCGTGCCAAAACAATCTCCAGAAGAATTGGCAGAACAGATGTTGTATGTGTTAGACCATCCAGAGGAGGCAAAACAGCGCGGTCATAACGCGCGCAAAATAATTGAAGAAAAATATCCCCTAGAAAAAAACTATCGAACAAACGAAGCAGCCCTATTGGGAAGTGGTTTTTAATACTTTTACGATTCCTTTTTCAGCGTCCACTTCCACTTCATCACCATTTCGTAAAATCTGCGTAGCAATTTTTGTCCCAATAATACAAGGTTTTTTTAGCTCTCGAGCTACGATGGCGGCATGGCATAATACTCCGCCTTCGTTTGTCACGATGGCAGAGGCTTTGTTCATAATAGAAACAAACTCCGGAGTCGTCATGGTAGTGACAAGAATGCGACCCGTTTCAAAATTTCGAATATCGTCTTTGGTCAGCACGATCTGAACGCGCGCTTGAATCGGTTCGCCTCGATATGCCACCGTGCCGCGCAGTTCTGACACCATCTTCTCGTCCTGTATACCCAATTCTTCTCGCTCCAATTCGATCGCTTCTTTCCCAATAACCAATGCGATTCCATGGTCATCATAGCGGAACACATACTCGCGACAACGCGTTTCAAGTAATTCCATAGATGGAATCGTTGACCGATCTATTATGGCTTGTTCAATTTCTTCCGGACTCAACGCGGTTATCTGACGCAACGACAAATTCAATTTATGAGACAAGGCTTGAAACAAAGATTGGATGTAATAATTTGATTTTGTCTGCGCTTCTATACGATGCGTTCGCAAAAAAACATATTCTCGAAGCAACTCGATTTGTTTGCGCGTGTGTTCATCCAGCTGTAGCCCATCGAGAATCGTCTGATAAACGATCTGATCCTGGCGATGCTGTTCTTCCAATTCCTGTAATTGACGTTGGAGCACTTCTTTAGATTGTTTCTTCAATTCTTCAAGACGACCGAGAAAATAGCTGTCTTCATATGCCGGTTCGTCGATATTATAACAACTCAGCCAACGATAGGTATCGGCGTGATCCTGGATCGATCCACCGTCGATCGCCAAACGCAACAAATCCAACTGCTCTTTCTGAAATTCCGACAATTCCGGAGAGGTCATGAGTTTCGCCATGCTATCACCAACGACTTGTTCGATTTGAGCCGTCAACATCCGTTCAATTGCTACCGGAATCCCCATGAATTTGGCAAAACGAGTATACTCTTCGCAGTAGCGATCGAATTTCTGACAAATCTGACTCACTTGAACCAACGACGAACACGCCTCACGACAATCTCGAGAGTGCTGCTGAGGAAAGTTTGGATTCTCTTTAATCTTCTCTAAAACCAACTCACTGACCCGCTTTGTATCCTTTGCGGCCAAGTACACGCTGCTCAACTCATTCTTGGTGATCGTTAAATAGTCGCACCCGTGTCCAAGATATCTTGCAATCTCGTCACGACATCCACGCGCGGTCAAGAACGTTCGGAGAACAGTGATCCGACGTGAAACGATTGGAACCCATTTTTGATTGCTCATACTAGACACTATTTCTCTTCAAAATCCTGACCACGCCTTGGTTTGCATCAACTTCCACTTCGTCACCATCGTGTAAAACTTGTGTGGCGACTTTTGTTCCAATCAGACAGGGTTTTTTCATCTCTCTCGCAATAATAGCCGCATGACAGGTAATCCCCCCTTCATCGGTCACAAAGGCTGCAGCTTTTTTCATTGCGGGAACAAAATCCGGTGTCGTCATCGGTGAGACGATAATTTCTCCCTCCGCTAATTGTTCTGCCTGATCCGTTCTTTTTACAATGCGCACACGTCCACGAATTCTCCCGCGGTAAGCGCTCTGCCCTCTCAAACCCTCCTCACCCAATTCGACGCGTTCTATTTCAAATTGATATTCCGGAAAACGATTAACAAACTCTTCAAAACTGATCGTGTCCTGAAAAATCCCTGGAATAAAAGCGAACCCTTGGTCACGTTTCTTGAGCTCTTCTGGATCAATCTTCTTTTCCAATTCTTCCCGAGTGATATAGACAACGTGATACCCTAATTCTGGATAGATATTCCTCAAGGCCTGTCCGATAGTGCGATTGCATTCCGAAAAAAATACGTCCTTTTCTCTAAATTCTTTTGCCAATTCTTTTTCCTTCTTCGGGAGATTTTCATCCATCAACGCACCGTAGAGAATCACAAAATCTGATACCCCTTCTTCCATGAGGTCAATAAAAATTTTTAATTCTTCAAGCGTATGAATCTCTTTTTTCCACCATGGCTCAATCTGTTTTAACCTCTCAAAATATCTTGCGTAAATTTCCGAAAAAAAACTATCGTTCGTCTTCATTTTTTCAACCAGCTTGTTTAATAGCCAACGATTAGCTCTCGTATTTTCCCACACCTCTTCAACACCATCTCTCATGTAATAAAGATAGGGTGGATTGTAAGGATATTCCATGAGTCCGAGTGTTGAGATAAGATTTTCTTTGTTCGCAGCAAACCATGCTTGCTGCATGATGATAGAAAAATTGCGCGTATATGCTTTTACAAATGTCTGTTTGGGTTGAGCTTGATCATTCAGCGTCGTAATCGGCCTGGATTGCACAATATAAAACTTCCCACCTTCTCTCGCCCACTCGACATCCACCGGAAACCCGTAGTGATTCTCAATATGGACGACCAAATCGCTTAGCTCTAAAATTTCCTCATCAGACAATTTCTGCATCGCGTCCTGAATATTTTTATCGATGATCCGCTTCTCCTTCTTCTCCACCACATAGCTATCTGGCGTGACTTGACCCGAGACGAGTGCTTCGCCAAGACCAGCCACGGCCTCAATGATTAACTGATTGCGATCCTGGGTGACCGGGTGAACGGAAAAAGCGACACCCGCGGTTTCGGCCTGCACCATTTTTTGAACAACGACCGCGACGGAGATCTTTTGCCCATGCAACCCTTTTTCAAAGCGATAAAAAATCGCGCGCGGCGTAAACAGCGAAGCCCAACATTTTTTCACATGCTCCATGAGACGCTCCTTTGTGGTATTCAAATAGCTTTCCAACTGCCCGGCCCAAGCCGCTGCCGCGCTGTCTTCGGCGGTAGCGCTCGAGCGTACAGCCACGAGCTCGGCATCGAGGTCGACAAATTCTTTTTCTATCGCCATGCGAATATCCTGCGGAACTTCTCCCATCATGATCAACGCGTGAATTTTCTCAGACGCGTTCTCCACCGTGTGAATCTGCTCATGGTCAACCGTGTGCAACACCGCTTCTATCTCTTGAATCAAGTCCGCTTTCTCTAAAAATGCCTCAAACGTCTCGGACAAAATCACAAACCCTGGCGGTACCGGGATCCCCGCCTGCGTCATCTCCCCCAACGACGCTCCTTTGCCGCCTGCCAACCCCACATCCTGTTTGGACAGACTTTCAAACTTCCGAATGTATTCCATATAGTTTTTCTTAGATTAAGCAGCCTTCCTGCTGATCCTCGCTTCTAACCCTCTCTCCTCTTTTTCAATCCTCTTTCTTTCTGACCGGTTAATTTCATGGATCGCACGATCGAGGCGGTTGGAATCAAGGTTCTCAGGCAGACGAAAACTATACCAATATTTTCGATGGTCCCCTGTCGCGGGTTGCCACCCATGTCTCCTGTAAAAACCCTTGGCTACATCATCCGCTTCAATCGCATCAAATAACAAACCCGCTTTCCCATTTTTGGTGAGAAAAGTATTAATCTTTTCCATCATATCCCCACCATATCCTTTTGATCGTTGACCGTGACGCGTAAAGACAACGGAAACGTAATAAACGGGAAACACATCATTGTGATAGTGCAGTTCTGCAAAAGCGACCATCTCTCCTTCAACTCTCAGCTCCAAACGATGAGCTGACTCGGAATCTGTTTCTGGTTGCGGTCTGGGTTTTATGACCTTTAGTCGCTCGGGCATACCACGAGAGGCTTTTGTTAGAGATTACTGCGGAGACAGCACTCCAGCTTTATTAACCTTTACCGCCTGTCCATTGGTTTGCATTTGTGTATATTGTGTTGGTGCGGATGGATCAATGGCGGTAACGATCTGCAAAACCTTTTCCTCTTCTTCCGTCATCCCCAATTGACGATAGCGCGTGGCGATCTGAAGATAATAGGTCGTTTGGCCAACCGGTGCCGCGGAGACAAGGTCAACAAACTTTTTCAGCATCACACGATCGTTGAGAAGGGTTGCGGCATCCATCAATGC
>VGLT01000009.1 GCA_016866635.1 Candidatus Uhrbacteria bacterium | reverse complement strand
TCCTCCCATCGCCTCTTCCCCCGGCGCCTTCATCCCCTCCAAATCTTTGCTCACAATGATGCAGGGCACCGGGTTCGTCGAGTGCTCTTTATCCATTTCTCCCGTCATTAAATTTTTTACTTCTTCGGCATTTCCATGGTCTGCCGTGATCAAGACCGCTCCGCCAACACTCAACACCGCATCCACAATGCGACCTAACGCCACATCAACTGCTTCACAGGCTTTAACGGTGGCTGGTTCATTGCCTGTGTGGCCCACCATGTCAGGATTCGCAAAATTGGTCGCAATAAAATCATACGTTCCTGCAACAACTTCTTTTTCGATCCTATCAGCAATGTGTAATACAGACATTTCCGGCTGTTGGTCGTAACTCGACACGCGCGGGGACGGAATGATCACGCGCTCCTCTTGCGGAAATGGCTCCTCGCGCATGCCGTTGAGAAAGAAGGTTACGTGCGCATATTTTTCGGTTTCCGCGATATGCAATTGTTTCAATCCCGCGTCAGAAACAATGCGCGCTAAACACGTTTCAATGATTTGTGGAGGATAAGCAATATCAACGGGCAAATCTTTTTCATGCTCGGTAAACGTGACAAAGGTCAAATCGCGGATATATTCGCGGGGAAATTTATCAAACGCTGGAATGACAAAGGCCTTGGTGATTTGACGGGCACGGTCAGAGCGAAAATTGAAAAAAATAACCGCATCTCCAGAAGCGATGGTGGTGAGCGGCTTTCCATCTTTCATGATCACCGTTGGCACCACTTGCTCATCATAAACTCCTTTGGCATAGGAAGCGGCAATGGCAGCGTCTGCGCTTGTGGCTTGCTCTCCTTTTCCTAACACCATCGCATCATGCGCCTGTTGGACACGATCCCAACGGTTGTCACGATCCATCGCAAAGTAGCGTCCAGCCAAACTCGCGATCTGGCCCACCTTTAACTCTGCCATTTTCTTTTCCAGCTCCTGGATAAATCCCTGCGCAGAATTATAGATGCTGTCGCGACCATCCAAAAACGCATGCACAAATACATTGCTTACTCCTTCACGACGACACAACTCAAGCAAGGCATACACATGTTCTTGCGAGGCGTGGACACCTCCTGGAGAAACGAGTCCCATCAGATGAAGCTTGCCGCCCGACTGTTTGACTTTTTCGATCGCTTTTTTAAAAACGGGGTTAGCAAAAAATTCTCCATTTTGAACAGAGAGGTTGATACGCGGCAAACTTTGATAAAAAATGCGGCCCGCTCCAATCGTTAAGTGACCGACTTCTGAGTTTCCCATCTCTCCCCAACTCAGACCCACAGCTCCAGCCGAGGCTTGTACGGTCATCGTGGGATAGCTTTGAATCAATTTCTGAAACACGGGCATGTGCGCCGCGGCAATGGCATTGCCGTCTCCTGGAGGCGCAATCCCAAATCCATCGATGACAATCAAGACAACGGGCTTATAGCGAGGCATGCCCCACAGGATAGCGCTCAAAACAAAAGCAAACAAGAGAAAAAGCCACTCTTTTTCGATTGACAAAAACCCAAGAACGTGGTAAGTCATTCATCGTCCAAGGGACAAAAACGTCCTTTGAAAACCAAAAAAATCCGCTGCGAGCGGAGGAGGGTCACATGACGCAAACCACTGGTTCGAATCAGGGCTGCGATCAGGCCCTGCGAGATGCACGCACGCTGATGCGACGTAGATACTGGGAGCGTTCCAATTGGCATGCAGCGTTCCGAGTCTACGCTCAACTGCTGCGAGCCAAGCAAGCCCGTCTTCCTGATCTTGAACATCAGATCGAGAAGGCGCTCCGAGGCCTGTGGGAACGGGTCGGTATCATGCCCATTCGCTATCTTCCCTGGCAGCGTGATCGGTTCCCGCAGGGAAAGCAGCCGAATGACGATCTCGTGCCAATTGCCATCTCGGAAGCCACTCGCCGCTACCAAATAGATAAGTTCGTTGTTGATGTGTTCGCCGACGCGCAGCTCTGTCTGCGCCTTCCACCACACACCCTGCGGGAAGTGTGGGGGAAGTCTGGACCCGCGCTCATGCTCGGGCTCGTCGATTGCCGCAACCACGAGTTTTTCAAGAACATGGAGCAAGAAGTGTTCAGGGTTGCACGCGAGCTGCTCGAGAGGGAAGAGCTGTACGGGAGTCAGATGACTTTTCAATACACTCCCCCCCTTGATCCGGATGCCGAATTCTGGACAGAGGTTGGCGGCTGGGTAGATCTCGAGGCGTACTTCAAGCTAGATGAACAAGCCATACGGGCCTTCGAGGATAGTGCGCTCATTCTCGCTCAAGCGGGTCTGGAAAGGAGCGGACGACACCACGCGATTCCGGCATCCGAGATGCTCGCTGCCGGAGGAGAGGAAAAAAAACGGATGGAAGAGCAAAAAGACGTCGTCGTGCGGCTCCTCCAGGAGGCGCGACGAGAGAACCAGGAAGCACAACGGGCGGCGGTGGGGGCAGGAAAAAAAGTCGCAGTTCAGGAGGAAAGAATCCGCGATTTCCTGCACGATGAAGAGCGCCTGCGAAAGCACCCCGAAGAAGACCCGGGAGGTGAGGCGCTCGAAGAAATCAGACGGCGGCTGTTCGAAGCGCGCCAGGAAGCTGGTCACATAGAGAAGCTCAAGTGCGAGGCTGATCTCGCTGCGAGCAGGGCGAGCGAGAAGCTCGCTCAGGCCGAGATCCGTGCCCGCGAGCTCGGTCTGTACACCGGTGAGATGCCGACGGTTCCGGCACCCGGCTTCGAGGAGGCTGGGCGACGCGATACCGTGGTGGATCGGGCCAGGTTCTTCCCGGAGCTGGTCCCCGAATCACCATCCTCCGCGCCCGAGGATCCGTTCGCAGGCCTCATGGGTGGCGAAGGCGAGGAGGAGCCCAGGGGATTCCGCAAGGGAGAGAGGGGGCCCACCATCACAGGAGCGGTTCGCGAGCTCGCAGAGAGGCCCATCCCACCCCAGCTCAAGGACACCACGGTACAGCAGGTGGTTCCGGCGCGCTCCACGACCGGGCAGTTCACCCAGGAGCTGCGCATGCTCGACGACGTCGGCGATTTCTCGAAGATCAAGACCGTGCATCATGCCGATGACCTGATCGACGCTCTGCGGAGCGGTCTGGGAGAGGCACAGGCAGATCTGGACAGGGGTGGCGCTGACGCTGATGCTCTGGCCCGGAAAAGGGCTCGCGTGGAGAAGATCGAGAGCAACATCGCGACCGTTGAGTTCGTGCGAGACAACCTGAGAGCCAAACGCCACCGGAGGATCTGGGGGTGGACCCTGAGCATGGGAGGACTCGTGGTGCTGGGAGGACTTCTCTTCTTCCTCCACCGCGTCTCGACCATGCCGGTCAAGTCTCATGTCGTGGTGCCCGATGGCGGGTCGGTGTCGAAGGCGGACATGCGGATCCATCTGCGTGTGCCGCTCGATGACCCTGACGGCGGAGTCGAGGAGACGCCGGACATGATCCGGTCGCCGGACCTCAAGCAGGTCCCGGACATGGTGGTGCGACCCGACCTCGTAGTGCCACCAGATCTGTCACCGCCGGCAGATCTGATGCTTCCGCCTCTGCGAACCATCGCGGACGAGACCGCCTCTGATGACGCGGGCGTCGAAGAGGAGAAGCCGGAAAAAAAGCCCAAAAAGCCCCGCCGAGTCGTCGAGGTCGTCAAGCCCAAGATCAAGCCGGCGGTCATACCCAAGGCGATTGTTCCCAAGCTGACGGAGCGGGACCTCCTGCTTCCGATGCAAGAGTGGACGTTCGCCCCCTGGTCGGACAAGGGTGCGGGCTTCACCAAGTACTGCAGGTCTGACTGGGTGACCTGCTGGTACTGCCCGAAAGGGGTTCATCTCAAGGTCATCAAGCTGAGCGATGAATCGCTCGTCATGTCGATCGCGATCCCGGGCACGACGAGGACCCGATGCAACAAGGATCCGGGGAAGGTGAAGAAGTAGTCATCACCTCCTCCCCGTTGTACATTTACCTGACCCCTCCGACGCTCCGTCGGAGGGGTTCAGTGTTTTTATAAAAATTTTTCAATTACCTGTCGGGCTAGGGAGACTCGAACTCCCGGCCTCGTGAAGTCATTCACTGGATGACTTCACTCCCTCACGAAGCGCGCGTTTGTTTTTCAGGTATCTGTCGGGCTGGCGGGACTTGAACCCGCGGCCTCTTCAGAGTTGTTTTGATGGATTTATATTTTTCTCGGGCTAGGGAGACTCGAACTCCCGGCCTCTTCGTCCCGAACGAAGCGCGCTACCAACTGCGCTATAGCCCGAGAAAAATATAAAGTTGTTATGTGCTCGTTTCGTCGTCGCGAGTAAAATCTTTTACTCACTCACTCCTCAACTCCCTCACGTGGCGCGCTGGCCAACTGCGCTACAGCCCGACATATACCTTAAAAAGTGACAGAAATGTACCAATGATGTAAAAAAAATTCAACTCGGTTCTAGCGTGTTACTTCTCTCGCTGTTTTCCATGAAAGGCTTTGTGCACGTCTTTTAATTGTTGGTTGGTGATGTGGGTGTAAATTTGCGTTGTCGTGATGGAAGCATGACCCAGGAGCGATTGGACGCTACGGATGTCCGCGCCGTTCATGAGAAGATCTGTAGCGAACGAATGACGTAGAGTGTGTGGAGAAATTTTTTTGGAAATACCTGCGGCGATGGCGTAGTGACGAACGAGACGTTCAATCGAACGCGGGGTGATGGGTCCAACTTCTTTTGACTCACTCCGTGCGCGATCATGTCGCACAAACACAAATGGAGCTTCATCTTTGCGTTGATCCAAATAGGCCTTCAATGCATGGCGTGCCTGTTCGGATAAAAAGACGATGCGTGTCTTGTCTCCTTTGCCTCGAATCGTCATTTCTTCTCGCGCCTTGGGAAGTTGCTGTTGTTTTAATGCGGCTAATTCAGACACCCGCATCCCGGTCGAAAAAAATACTTCAAGGATGGCCTTATCGCGTGCTTTTACGATTGGCTGAGCATCGCTTTTTTCAGGTGCCTCAAGGAGTCGCGTCAGATCTTGTCCGTCCAAAAACGAAACTTCACGGCTCCCCTGCTTGGCCAGTTCGATTTTTTCTGGCGCCAGGGCTTTCACGTCCCGTCGCGCCAGAAATTTTAAAAACGATCGCAAGGCAATCAAGTGATAGTTCTGTGTGCTCTTCTTCAGCGTCCCCTCTCCGCGACTCTCTAATCTATTTAAATACAATCGAAATTGGTGGATCTGGTCCTGCGTCACCTCCTTTGCATCCGGATCCTTAGCCCAGTCGATAAATCTCTGCAGATAAAATTGATAATTACGCACCGTGAGCTGAGAACGACCTTTTTCTACTTCCAGATATTCCAGAAAGGTTCGCAGATGAGAAGACAGCTTTGCCATGTCCTACATTTTGCCATAAATCCCTTGCGTCGTAAAAGAGAAGCGCGCGATATGCTACAATCTTGTTGATCCCTATGCGTCACTTGGACCTCACCTTTACCGCGCTTCTCATCCCTTTGGACTTTCTCGCGCTCTTGGCCGCCGCCATCACCGCCTATCTTCTCCGTTTTTCGGATTTTTTTGTTGCGCTACGACCAATTCTCACACGCATCACCTTGTCTCAATTCCTTACGACAAGTGTCGGCTTTGTTATCATTTGGATGCTGTTATTTGTCGTGGCTGGACTGTATGCTTTTAAACCTCATCGCCCATGGAATGAACTCGCCCGCATCATTCTGGCCTCAACCGCTGGGGTCATGGTGTTGATCGCGATCGTCTTTTTCCGTCGGGAAGTAACAACCTCTCGCTTTCTCGTGATCGCGGTCTGGGGTCTGTCCATTTTTTATGTCTTTCTTGGACGGACCTTTTTGCGTTCACTCCGTCGCGCCCTGCTCTCGGCCCGGATCGGTCATCAAAAGATTGTTGTAATTGGCCACTCCAAGGCAGCCAAAGATTTGATCGAGCTGTATCGCACTCGACCCGCCCTCGGGCTCACGGTCGTAAAAAAATTTGCTGCTTGGAACGCAGATACACGTAAAGATGTGGAAGCGTTAGCCAAGAAACACTTGATCGATTGTGTGCTCCTCGCTGATCCAGAAATTGCCAAAGACGATGCGCTGGAATTAATCGGTCTCTCCAACATTTATCACTTTCAATTCCGCTATCTTGCCGACCTCTTTGCCGCGCGTTTTACCAATATTGACGTAACCACCATCGGAGGGATTCCGGTCATTGAAGTCAAACACACGCCTCTGGACGGCTGGGGCCGCATTGCAAAACGGATTTTTGATCTCGTCGTATCTGGAATACTCATCGTCATTTTTTCACCCATCATGCTTCTTACGGCAATGGCGATTGCTCTGGATTCTCGTGGCGGCGTCTTTTTTTCACGTCTTCCTGATGGATCCAAAACCATGCGCATCGGCGAGGGGGCGACCCCGTTTCATTACTTTAAATTCCGCTCGATGAAACAAGACACGCACTGGCAACGGTATAAAGAACTGGCGAAACACGATCTGCGCAAAGGTGATCCGCTCGTGAAAATCAAAGCAGATCCGCGTGTCACGCATGTTGGTAAAATCATTCGCAAATGGTCGATCGATGAGCTTCCGGAACTTGTTTTGGTTTTTTTGGGGCGTATGAGTCTCGTGGGCCCACGACCACATCTACCGGAAGAAGTTGAAAAATATAAACCGCATCATCGACAGGTTCTCGCCATCAAACCGGGCATCACCGGCATGGCCCAAATTTCGGGTAGATCGGATCTCGATTTTGACGAGGAGGTACGCCTTGATATCTGGTACATCGAAAATTGGTCCCTGTGGTTGGACCTATCTATTTTGTTAAAAACACCATTAGCCGTAGTTACCCACAGGGGTATTGAGGAGGGGGTGTAATTTCTGCTAAGGTCGCTGGATGAAAGTAGCGTTTGTCCATGACTATTTGATTCAAGACGGGGGTGCAGAACGCGTGTTACTTGCCTTGCATGAATTGTTTCCGCACGCACCCATTTTTACCCTGCTCCATAACCGCGAACGTGCTCATGCGCGGTTCAAACAACTTCCCATTCAGACGTCTCGTTTAAATGATTTCCCGCTCGCTCCACGGCACTATGAGTGGTATCTCCCCTTTATGGCGCAGGCTGTGGAACAATTTGATTTTCATGGATATGACGTGGTGATTTCTTCGTCCTCGAGTTTTGCCAAAGGCGTGATTTGTCCGCCTCAAACTCTCCATATCTGTTATTGCCACACACCAACACGATTTCTCTGGCACGATCGAAACGACTATGTACAGGGATTAAAACATTCACGCTTTGTCAAATCCATTTTGCCTTTTTATCTCCATCATTTACGACAATGGGATCATGTCGCCGCCGAACGTCCTGATCTGTATATAACCAATAGCGCGACCTCTCAAGCTCGGATCAAACGTTACTATCAGCGCCCCTCTGTCGTCATCCATCCCCCCGTTGATGTAGAAACCATTCCCCTTTCAACGAAGCGCGGAACGTATTGGCTTGCTGGCGGACGTCTTGTTTCCTACAAACGCTTTGACCTTGTGGTAAAGGCTTTTTCCAAATTACATCTACCGCTTAAAATTTATGGAGAGGGACCGGAGGAGCGAACACTGCGTCGCCTGGCTGGTCCAAAGACCGAATTCCTTGGCCACATCGATGAAGGAACAAAAATCGAGTTGTATCAAAACGCGATTGGATATCTGTATCCGCAAATGGAAGATTTTGGCATTAGCGCGGTAGAAGCCATGGCGGCCGGCCGGCCAGTCATCGCGTATCGCCAAGGAGGAGCAACGGAAACAGTGATTCCAGGTGTGACAGGAGAACAGTTTGAGGTGCAGTGCTGGGAAGATATTGCAAACATTGTTTTACGCTTTGATCCGAGCCGCTATACGCCACAGCGCATTCGCGAACACGCGGAACAATTTTCTAAAACACGCTTTAAAACTCAAATAAAAACCTTTATCGACGATGCGATGCAGACACGTTTCATGGCCGCACGTCTCTACTCTCCATTCCAGATAGAACGAACCCCCATCCAATCTCCTTTGTTGAGCAATTCCTTCCTATGAAGATCTTGGTTGATGGCAGACCGCTCATTGATGTCTATGCAGGGGGCGTGCCACGGGTTGCACGCCATTTCCTCCCTCTCTTGTTTCAGGTTATGCCCGAAACCTCTTTTGAGGTGATCACGAGTGGAATCAAAAAACCCTCTCTTCCATTTTCTCTTCCACCGCGTGTTCAACATCAGCATATTTTTTTACCAAACAAACTGTGGGGAGCTGGAACGACCATCAATGCTCTTTCCCTCACGCGTTGGTTTCAGAGAGAACAGGCGGATGTTTTACTGCTACCTAACATCGGGTTTATTGGCATGCCAACCATCCCTTACGCGCTCATCGTGCACGATCTCTCTTTTTTGATTGAACCGCGCTGGTTCACGATCAAATCTCGCCTATGGCATAAGGCGGTTCACGCAGAACGCCTGATGAAGCGCGCATCCGTGCTCTTTGCTGTGTCAGAAAGGACAAAACGCGATTTGATCGAACGGTTCGCCATTCCGGCTGAACGGATCATGCTTCTCCCCCTAGGCATTGAACGCGTGGTCGCGACACTCGATCCTCCACCATTTTTGATCAACAAGCGATTTGTTCTGTGTATGGGTGCCGGTGATCCACGAAAGAATGTCGTGTGCGCGATTCATGCGGTGGAGCGATTGCGACAGGACCCAGAGTTTAAAGACGTTGTCATTGTTGTTATCGGCAAAAAACCTGCTTCAATACTCAATACACCATACTCAATACACCTCGAGCACCCCCGCGACCTCGGTCTCCAATCCCTGATGAATCACGCACAAGCGATCCTGTATCCGAGCTGGTATGAGGGTTTTGGATTGCCATTGCATGAAGCGGCTCAGTTTGGGACTCCCTGCATTGCATCGACCGCGAGCGCTCTGCCCGAAACCGCCCCCGATGGCACGGTGTTTGCTCCACCATCAAAACCACATCTTTGGACTGAGGCCCTCAAACTGATCTTACGCGATCCAGGCAGGCACAAAACGTTCACCTCCATCGGCCGATGGTCAGCGACCGCACTCACGATCAAAGAAGCGTTAAAACAGCTAGAAAAAAGCTAAACTTGATTTTTTCTCAATTTTTTGCTATTCTATGTATATCCCATTCAGGGATTTTTCACCCTTGTCAGTCCTTTTACCGAATAGGCATAAAGGACGTCTAAGCCGATATGGCAGAACAGGACCAATTATTTATTGAATACGTCGTTAAGGCGATCGTCAACCACCCGGAAGACGTTAAAGTCGAGCGCACCGTGGATGAACGCGGTGTCCTCTTGACCCTCCACATCAACCCAGAAGACATGGGCTATGTGATCGGCCGCGAAGGACAAACCGCCCGCGCCCTCCGCATTTTGCTCAAAATCGTCGGCGCCAAAGCCAACGCCCGCGTCAACATGAAAATCTTTGAACCAGAAGGCGCTCGTCGAGAGCACCAGGAGCGCAAAGCAAGCCAAGCTCCAACGCAAAAACACGGCGACGCTGGATTGGTCACGGATGCGGATTTGAACGATTTGGGGATATAAAATAATAGATAAAACTGACAAGACCCACCGAGCAGCTTTCGCCGGTGGGTCTTGCAGTAGTGCCTACATCATCACTTCTTCTTGGGGTCGGGGTCAGCCTTGGCGTATTCGATCGAGCCGACCTTTACTTGACGCATCAGGAGCTTACCCTCCCGATCCACAGCGCTCGCCATGACCACGATCTTCCCGGGTTTCAGGTTCATGGGAAGAGCGATCTGCGCTTTGTGGTGGGCGCTCACTCCATCCGATGAATCGTAGAAGTGAGCGCGCGTGAGAGACACCTTGCTCATGTTGCCCAGAGCCGTCTGCTGGAGGCCCGCGCCATCGGCATAGACCAGTTCGAGCTCGAGCGCAGAGACGTCCCGAGTGTAGAGATCCACGAAGATCTTGAGGTTGCCTCCCGGCTTGACCCCCATGCCGTACTCGCTATATGCGGTCACGCCGACCAGATGTCCCTGCTTGACCTCGTACACGTCCGTCGAGAAGTTGTACGTGATGTACCCGGAGTTCTCCTTGACTCCCTCGATGACCTTCTGGATGCGGGCGATGCGGTCATTCATCACCTTCTCGATGGTGGCCCGTGCAACCACACCCTGCGTCCCGTGATTGGCGATGAGGGAAATCAGGAAGGTGTTGAGACCGGCGAAGTACGCTTCTTCCTCGGTGAATCCGTAGCCACCCGACAGATGGAAGCGTTCGCACACCTTGCGAGCGACATCCGGATCTTCGCCCTGGCGCACGAAGTAGAGAGCGCCGCACGACTTCTCGTGGGGCAGGTAGGGCGTCTTGCCCTTTCCCACTTTGGCGAAAACGACCCCCCAGGATTGCACGATGTACATCCTGTTGAGGATCTCCTCGATGGGGTCGACCTCTCCCAACACCATAGACCAGCCATCGTTGAACACCGCTTGCGCGCGGATGGAGAACCTGACGAACCCACCCCGCCGCTTGATGCTCACCAGCGATTCGCCCACCTTGGCGTCAGTGTGACCTTCTCGCGCACGCTTGAGGAGCTCCGGCGGCATGCCGGGCAGCGAACGGCCGGACATGAGCGTCTCGACGCTGACCGCATAGAGCGGGATCTTCTCACGATCGACACGCGCGTGCTGCTCCTGGCGCTTGAGGATCTCCGCGACCGTCTCCGCCCGCACCGGGCGCGAAACGAGGCACGACACCACGGCCAGCAGGCTGGCCACCACGAACGACATTCTCTTTTTCATCGGCTCCCTCGACTTTCCTTTTTCCCTCACCGTCTCAGCGGCTGGGATTGTTGTGATGATGTTGTCCAATGAACGTCCTCTCCCCTTCACACCCAGAATGCAGTATTTAAGCAGGTTTTTCCACTTTTGTCTAGATCTGAACCATTCAATTTCGCTAAGATCAGCGAAATAATGACATTCTTTTATTTTCATGCTTTAATTATCCTGCCTATGTTCCGACCGCTTACCGATAACATTTCACACATTGCTAAAAAAACACAAAAGACAATCGATCAATTAGAGTCTCTCTTTTTAGGAAACATCAACGTTTATATCGATCACGCAAACGTACGGCCCTGGGCAAATAAACTTGGATGGCATATTGATTATCGAAGACTAAAACAATTTTTTGATTCATTTGAAAATTTTCGCAGTGCTAAAATCTATACAGGAACCCTTGCAGGAGACTCCGTGTCTGAAAAATTCATAAAAGATCTTCATGAATGGAGATTTGAAGTTCGGACCAAACCAGTCAAGATCATGAAAATATCAATTGATACAACAAGCATTCATCCGCAATCACCCATCCTTCTCAATCAATTTATTCGTGCCGCTTTGCTTCGTAAACTTGATATTGCCACCATTGAATACCTCAATGAAAAACTCCGTCAGATGAATGCGGCTGGGCAATACTTCATCGAGGATCGCAAATGCAACTTTGATGTCGAAATTGGACGAGATATGGTGATTGACCGTGACAGAAATGGGGTAGATACATTTATTCTCTGGAGCGGGGATAGCGATTTTGCGGAACCAGTGCGCCAGCTTCTCGCTGATAAAAAAAACGTTATTTTATTTGCTACGGCCCGTCGCGTTTCGTCGGAATTAAACGCGCTACAACCGAGCGGACTCATGATTTTTGATATTCAAAAAATCAAGAACTTCATTTGCTGGAAAAAAGAGATGTCATGATACGCAAAAGGGACTCCCCGAAGGGAGCCCCCAAGCTCTAGAATTCTTGATCTTGCGATCATAAAAAATATACCAAGAAAAAATCATTTCGTCAATCACTATGAAAAAACCTCTGCGCGTCGATATTTTGACCATTTTCCCTGAAATGGTAGAGCCTTACTTGAACGGCTCCATTCTTGGTCGTGGGCAGAAAAAGAAATTGCTCGACCTTCACGCACACAATCTTCGCACATGGACGAGCGATCGGCACCAGACCGTTGATGATAAACCGTTTGGGGGTGGGCCGGGGATGTTGATGAAAATTGAGCCATTTGACAAAGCGCTTAAGGCCATAAAATCGGTAAAACAGAAAAACAGAAAAACACGGGTGATTTTGACGAGCGCGAAGGGAAAAACATTCACGCAGTCTGACGCAAAGCGACTTGCAAAGTACGATCGACTGATATTTTTGTGCGGACGGTATGAAGGGGTCGACGAACGAGTTGCTCAGCATCTTGCGGACGAGGAGCTATCGATTGGAAATTATGTGATGACTGGAGGCGAACTTGCGGCGCTCGTCATGACAGATGCGATCGCACGTCTGCGACCGGGTGTGCTTGGAAAAGAAGAATCGCTCGCTAACGAATCGCATGATGAAGAAGGGGTGCTGGAATATCCGCAGTACACGCGGCCGGAAGTATATAAAAAGTGGAAGGTTCCCGCCGTTTTATTATCAGGGAATCACGCCAAGATCGCGGATTGGCGACGCGCATACCATTTACGCGCTTCCTCCACCCATAAAACCAAACTCGACAAGGCCAACATGGCAAACCACTCCCCCGCCGTCAAAGGCACGGTGCCGAGAAGTCGTGAGAGAGGGGCAAAATAGTGTGCCGAAAGTTGCAAGGCGATCGTGAGCAAGGTCATCCCAAGCAACAATCTATTTCCAAAAAACGGTAGACGGAAAACCGACGTGGTTTCACTGCGACAGTTCCAAGCATTCCACCATTGAGCGCTGGCGAGAACAAGGAGGGTGAGAGATTGGAGGTATGCGACCTGGCCTTTTTGTAATCCAAAACCATAGGCGAGAAAAGTCGTGAGTGCCATCACCCCGGCCATAAGACTCATACGGATCAAGGATTTTCCATCAAGAATCGATCGAGAATGTCGACGAGATGATTCACGATGCGGCTCAAGCGCAAGGGCAACCACAAGAGAAACGTCCGTCAAAATATTGAGCCAAAGGATCTGTACGGGCAGGAGTGGGATCGGTAAACCCAAAACAAGAATCATACCAACAACCACGATCTCTGCCGCGTTGGTCGAAAATAAATACAAAATAACCTTGCGTATGCGCGCCATGACAGCACGCGCTTCCTGAATAGCTAGGACGATCGTAGCAAAATGATCATCGGTTAAAATCAGATCGGCCGCGGCCCGCGCAACATCGGTTCCACTCTTCCCCATCGCAATCCCGATGTCGGCCGATTGAAGTGCGGGGGCATCATTCACCCCATCCCCAGTCACAGCTACGCGTTTTCCTTGGCGTTGAAGAAGCTCGACAATGCGTTTTTTATGCAACGGATTGATGCGCGCAAAGATGCGAGCATGTAAGAGTCGCGTGGTAAGCTCGGTATCTGTCAGCATATCTAATTCCTGACCCGTCACCACCTCGGCATGACGATGCGCGATCCCTAATTCTTTCCCAATCGCAAACGCTGTCTCCGGATGATCGCCGGTTACCATAAGAACTTGAATCCCTTGTGCCTGGCACCAGGCCACGCTTTCTTTGGCCTGCTCACGCGGTTCATCTTTTAAACCAACAAGACCTAAAAATGTCCAGGATGAAACCGTATCAAGTGACGAGCCACTCCCCGTGGCAACTCCGATGACGCGCAGACCGTGCTGGGTCATGCGTTCAAGCGTGCGATACGCGTCGCCACTGGCTCGCGACATTTCCATGACCTGTTCTG
>VGLT01000008.1 GCA_016866635.1 Candidatus Uhrbacteria bacterium | reverse complement strand
GCCAAGTTTTTTTGCGAGCGCTTGCACAAATGTTGTCTTCCCCGCGCCCAATGGACCAGACAAAGCCAAAATCATCCCAGGTTTGAGCTCGGGCGCGATTTTTTGCGCTAGATTTATCCAATCTTCAGCGTTTGCAACGTGATACGTGCTGCGTGTTACTTTCATACATTAAGCTCAGGATCGACTTCGAGCTTTTTCCAGTTGGAAAAATCCTTTTTGCGGAAGCGCCAGTATCCAGCGGCTCCAATCATGGCCGCATTATCTGTGACATACGAGCGATCCGAGGGGAGAAAAACAACGCCGGGAAGATCTTGTTCGATTCGTTCACCTAGTTGGCGGCGAAGCTCTGTATTTGCAGACACGCCCCCGACGACGAGCACTCCTTTTACTTTAAATTTTTTTGCTGCTCGGATTGTTTTTTCAACGAGTACGTCTACGATCGCTTGTTGCAAGGAGGCGGCGAAATGAGCTTTTAGCTGTAAATTGTTAGCTTTTAGTTTTTCCCATTCCTGACGAACTGCCGTTTTGAGGCCACTGAAGCTAAAATCCAGAGAATCATCTTTCAGCATCGGTCGTGGAAAAGCAAAGGCGACGACGTCACCCCCTTCGGCAAGTTTCGCGATGTGCGGTCCGCCGGGATAAGGGAGTCCCATCAGCTTTGCAGATTTGTCGAACGCTTCTCCGGCCGCATCATCACGCGTCTGTCCCACGATTTTGTATTTACAGAAATCCTTTATCAGTACGAGCTCCGTGTGACCACCGGAGACGATGAGTGCGAGAAGGGGAAACTTCCAGTTTTTTCTATTTTCCGGATTTAACCATGCGGAAGCCATGTGTCCTTCTAGATGATTGACCCCGATCAGGGGTTTGCCAGATACATAGGCAAGTGTCCTTGCCGCCTCAACTCCGACACCGAGCGCCGTCGCCAAGCCAGGGCCTCTTGTCACAGCGATCGCATCAAAATCGTGTGGAACCTCACTCAATAAAGCAACGATCTCGGGTACATGTGATCGCGCCGCGACTTCAGGGACAACGCCTCCATATTTTTGATGAATGGGAATCTGTGATGAGACAAGATTTTTGATGACAATCACATCATCTTTTGAGCAATCTAAAATAGCAACGGATGTCTCGTCACAGCTTGTCTCGATGGCGAGGATGCGGGTTAGGCGTTTAGGCATTTAGGTGATTAGGCTGTTGGGTTTGATCGATGATAAAATAAAGTTTGAAAAATTTCCAGCCTAACTTCTTAACCTCCCAACCTCTACCTATGTGGATTGTCTATGGTCTCTTAGCCGCTTTGACCGCCGCTCTCATGACGATTGTTGGAAAAATTGGGTTGAAAAAGATTGATCCAACGCTCGCGACAGGCATTCGCAGTTTTTTTATGTTCGGTTTCATGGCGCTTGTTGTTGTTTTTAGCGGGAAGTTGAAGCATTGGAATCAGGTGGGACAAAAAGAGATTTGGTTGATTGTCCTTGCCGCCGTTTTTGGCGCCGCTTCCTGGTTATTTTACTTTCTCGGTTTAAAAGCAACGACCGCCTCGAAGCTCGCGAGTCTTGATCGTTTGAGTCTTCCGCTCATCATTTTGCTTTCCATCCTTTTTTTAGGAGAGGGGTTTTCTTGGAAGTTGGTTGGTGGAGGTGTTTTGGTCGCAGGCGGCGCGATGTTGGTTGCATGGGCTTAAAACCCAAAACTACCTCGTGCGCGTGAATTTCTTATTCGTTTTTTTGCTGGTCCAAGAGCGTGCGCTCGCAGACTAACTGAAAAAGCGATAGAATTTAAATATATGAGTTTATTTCAAAAAATCATGCTGTTCCTCTTACGCCTTGGACTTGGGGTGATGTTTTTTTATGCAGGGTTGTCCAAATTACTTAATCCAACCTGGTCTGCGGCGGGATATTTGAATAATGCGCAGACGTTGAGTGGGTTGTACAAGTGGTTTGCGAGCCCGAGCGTGCTTCCTGTGATTAATGTGATCAATGAATGGGGGTTGTTGTTGCTTGGGATCTCGCTCATTCTTGGTTTATTCGTTCGTTTGAGCACCGTGTTTGGGAGTGTGCTTATGCTCCTTTATTACATTCCAATTTTGCACTTTCCCTATGTCGGCAAAACAGCATTTCTTATTGATGATCACGTGATTTTTATTCTTGCTTTACTCACGCTAAATGCCTTCCGTGCCGGACGCGTGTATGGGTTGGAGATGCGGTGTTCCAATTTGTCAATTTGCAAGAAGTACCAAAAGATACGGAATTTGCTTGGATAAAAAATCTTGAAGTTGAGCTCGATGATCAATCTGATTTAGATTTGTGCTATTCAGGCAGATTTTGTCCACCGCGATGCGCTAATTCAAATAAAATTTGCAGAGTTCGTATCAATGCTTTGTTTTCAATAATAACAGAATGCATCTTTCCCTCAAACGTAATCATGGCTAGTTTATTGCCATAAATCCCAATGTTAGATCGAAAGTCGCTATATTTTTTTGGGAGAGAAATACGCTTTACATCTGTTCCAGGCGAGGGACTGTGGTTAGGGCCATAGTAAAAAATACCAATCTTTTGTCCCTTAATTTTTGCCACTTCTTTTTTCAGCTCTGCTGTATCTTCGTCCGTGATGACGTTTAACATCGAGGGGACATCCGTCATTTCATATAGGCAATCAGGTCGCGAAGCGCGCAGTTCTTCAATCACAGCGCGGATTCCTTCTTTGCCCTCGAATACTTTTACGATCGGTTTTTCTCCCCCCATTTGCAATTCCAATTCTGGAATGGCTCGCTCTAAATCGTGGATAGATTCTTTTAATTCATTTTCGCGTCGTCTGGCAAACGCCAAAAGCCTGCCTGGATGTTCTGCGGCGTAAAAGCGCTTTTTACCACGCAATACACTGCTCATCAGTCCTCGTTTTGATAATCCATCGATCGCGACATAGGTTGCTTGTCGCGATAATTTGGTTAGTTTGGTGAAATGAAGCACGGTACCCGCACCTTGTTCAAAGGCCGCCATGTACGTTTTGATCTCACTCTCCAACAGTCCAAGTGAACGCAGTAAGGGCAAAAGATCCTTCATGATAAAAGAAGGTTTAGCACAAATTTATTTCTCTTTTTCACCAAATGTATACCCCTTTATAGTCCCGTCGACCTTTCCTGGTTCATTCTCCTCACCCGGTGGAGGAATGATGACGTAGTCTTTTGGTGGTTCTTGTCCAACATCTGGTCGTTCTATTTCTATCCGCAATTCCCCTTGTTTAGATCCACCCCCCTGTTCCCGACGCAATTTTTCTAATTCCTCCTGCTCACGCTTTCCCCAAGCGGCTAACATTTTTTCGTTCGGCATATAGTAATAGGATAGCAGATGGAAAAAAGAATGAGAACCCAAAAGAAAAATACCCCTGTTGGAGCATTTTTCTTATGGTAGCCCATGTGGGTGCGCGGTGGAACGAGCTTGTTTCCGAGCTGGAACGCTGGCATGAGTTCGGCAAAGCGAGGGAAACGGCTCAAACATTGGCGTAATGACGCGGGAATTGTCTCGATCTCAGACTGCCATAAGGGATTGAAATAGCTTGATCCGTCTTAGATGGGGAGCTTTGATGATTGATTGATGAATGTTCTTGGAATTATGCGAACGCCGCGCGAATTTTTGAGAGTACCGTTTTCGGTACTGGTTTCTAGGTTATTAGGTTTTTAACCTAGGAAACCTAGCCGCTTATTTTAGCCACGTTTTAGGTTCTTAGGTTTTCGTATGCGGTTCTCAACTGAGCGGAATTTTGGGTTTTTGGGTTTTCGTATACCTAGGCCACTCCCAATCTGTAAGTGGCTTTGTCCGTCTCCACATTGATAAAAATCGTCCCATCCGAGCGTGTCGAGACAACTTTACGCACCTGCTCACCAAATCTCACTCCGGAAGCATGTTGCTGATACAAGGAGTGCTCCTGAGTTTGATGTTCAACTGGTTTATCGGAAATGATAACTAACTCGGGTTTGCAGTGATTGAAGACTTCCGCGCAATAACCACCTTCTCGGCCATGGTGAGAAGCAACGAAGATATTGGTGCGCTGGAGGGCAGCGCAGAATTGTGGATTTTTTAACAACTCAAGCCATCCGACCTTTTCCATGTCTCCAGGGAATATAATCCCAATCTTTCCATAAAAGAAGAACGTCACAAGACTTGCATTGTTGGTGTCCTCAAATTGACTGAATGGATTATGGAATGATTGCATTTCTACACCGCCTAAATCCGGAGTAGCAATCGGATTTGTATAGGTATCGCACATACGGCAGAACGCCTCCAAACCATTCGTTAGAGGCTGCTCCTTAATTGATCGAATGAGAGACCCGTCTATCGTAGGATTCTTCATTAGTATTACTGGCTGCAAAGTGCCATGAATATCGTGGAGATCCGAGACATGATCGTGGTCGGCATTGGAGTTTATAAAAATGGTGACCTGGGAACGACCACGATTTTGGAGATCGAGTTCGATCTCATGACGAGGGTAATAATCAGCATCTGAGCTGTGACCTGCGTCGACCAGAATAGATTCACCGTTTGGTGTCACCAGGTAGGCGCAATTTCCATGTTCTACATTGTAAATCTTGATTTGCAGCATAATCAGACGTCTCCTTTAGTGATCTTGTTATTCATGAAATATGTGAAGTTGTAGCCCGCCAGAACCCCCAGAAAAAAGAACGCCATAAGATTTTGATTAGAATCCTGCAAATCTAGCCCCAAGAACGCGACCAACACCGTTAGACCACCGGCCACACCGCCCAACAAGAAACGGAAGAAATACCACCAACCAAAACGCGCAAAGTCGAATGGGCGATCCTGATTTATCAGGCTCTGGTAGAAGCCTCGCGCCATGTAAATTCCTCCGCCGAGGAAACCGCCGCTGATTCCTAGCCAGACAGCGCCTACTTGATATTGCCGGATATCAAAAAGAGTGGGCAGGAAGATTCTTAGAATGATTCCGCTTAAAGTAAATGACGCAAGAATGATGGCAACGATGATCATTTGCTTCCAGATTTGGCTTTGCATATCTGTGGGGATAATTAAGGTGTTGATTTTCTATTTTCTTTCTAGTATCATGACAGATATACGCAACACGTCAAGCCTATGCTCACCAAGAAACAAAAAGAAGTCCTCGATTTCATCAAAAGCTCTTCTCAAAAGAAGGGTTATTCGCCATCACTCGAGGAAATTCAAAAGCATTTCAAACTAGCATCGGTCTCCACCGCTCATTTTCATGTTACAAAACTGAAAGCGGGTGGTTATTTGGATAAGACAGAGAACAAGGCACGTTCCATCAGTATCTCCCGCAGCAGTCGTTTGGTAAAAGTTCCCCTCATGGGAACTATCGCCGCCGGAGTGCCGATTGAGGTTGTAGAAAATAAGGAGGTTATTACGGTTGATCGATCTCAGCTTTCACATAGCGGGAAACACTATGCGCTAAAAGTCGCTGGGAACAGCATGATCGATGAAGGTATATTTGATGGTGATACTGTTATAGTGCGCGAACAACAATCTGCTGAAAACGGAGAGAAAGTAGTTGCTCTTGTAAATGGCAATGAGGCGACCCTGAAGAAATTTTTTCTTGAGGAAGATGGTCGTGTAAGACTGCAACCAGCTAATCCCAGTTTTCCTCCCCTGTTTCCGGATGATGTCGCGATCCAGGGAAAGGTTATCAGTGTTCTCAGCAACAAGAACGATCAGAATGTCGAGGCAGGACGCGCATCTAAACGAAAGGAATTTAAGTTTGCTGCCGATGGTGCGTCGACTATCTTTAACGAAGATTGTATTGAGGTTCTAAGGAGCATTAAGGATGAATCGATTGATTTAATTTTTGCTGATCCTCCTTATAATATAGGTAAGGATTTTGGCAATAATAGCGATAAATGGGATTCGACCACGAGGTATTTGGAGTGGTGCCAGCAATGGATTAACGAGTGCATCCGGATACTGAAACCAAGTGGTACATTCTATTTCATGAATGCCACTCAACACATGCCTTATCTGGATGTTTACGTTGCCTCAAAGTTAAAAATCATCAATCGTATCGTTTGGTTCTATGACAGCTCCGGAGTACAGGCAAAGAATAAATTCGGCTCGCTTTACGAACCAATAATCATGGCGGTTAAAAACGAGGACGGTTATAAATTCAATTTTGAAGATATCCAAGTCGAGGCCAAGACTGGTTCAGAAAGAAAGTTGATCGACTACAGAAAGAAAGTTCCCACTCCTTACAATACTAAAAAAACTCCCGGGAATGTTTGGTATTTTCCAAGAGTCCGTTTCCGCATGCCTGAATATGAGGATCATCCAACTCAAAAACCAGAATCGCTTTTAGAAAGAATAGTCCTTGCCTCAAGTAATCCCGGTGACACTGTTCTAGATCCATTTGGCGGCACATTCACTACATGCGCCGTTGCAAAAAAACAAGGTCGAAAAACTATTGGGATAGAGCTGAATGAACAGTACTTCAAAATTGGCTTACGTCGACTAGGCTTGGCTGAGGAATACAACGGTGAGAAGCTTATTCGAGATATTAAAAAGAAGACTGGCAATAAAAGTAAAAAGGATCATGAGACCCCTTCGAGGAGCCAGCTACCATTCTTTAGCCTTTAATGTTGTACTCAATCTGATATTGCAACGCCAGTTCGTTTAGTAATTCTTTAATTTCCTTCTTCTCTTTGACTTCTTTTAGGTACCCTCGGAGAACGGGCAACGTGATGATTTCCTCGAAGCAGGCCAAGTAACGATTTAGGGTTTCTTTGTTGTACTTACTTTTTGCATCGGAGCGAATCAAGCTTAGAGAATCCTCTGGCGTAGCCTCAGTTCGAATTACAAAAGTGATTGGGTAGTGAATCAATTTATCAATGTCCAAGAAATATTTTTCAAAATCCAACACCTCCGTTACTTGAAAGAATCTCCCTTCCGGTTTAAGAACGAAATCAATGCCGCCATCATTCGCATTCGTTCTGCCTGTTCTATATAAAATGAAGCCGTGGTTCTTGTAATGCTCTTTCAAAATACAGTAAGAAATCATCTCGAACAGTCTCGCGTCTGTTTCTTCGGAAAGAATAGAATTTAAAAACTCGAAGACTTGGTTGCCATCAAATTTCTTCTGTAGTTTTTTACATGTATCAATGAATTGGGTGTATCCCTCTTGCTTAAGTGAAATGTAGTGATCAATGATCTTAATGATGACATCCGCAAGGTTCACCTCATCGCCGTTGGGTTTTATTTGCAAGAGGTTTTCATTGACCCAATAACGTCGAGTTGAGAGATCTCGGATAAGAGGTACCTGTTTTGTCTTCGTACTGAAAAACTTTCTGAATTCTTCGTTGAGCCTATGGTTTAGGGCGTGGTTCTGTAACTTCTCACCCCATGGCAGTAAACGCACCTGCTTCAACGCTTCGCCGAAACGCATACCGTCGTATCCTGAATACTTTTTCTGTGTGGCTATTACCTCAATATAATCCTTGACCAACACATAGATCGCGTAGATATTTGCAAAACTCGCTCTGCTCTTACTAGAACGATCAACTGATCGAGTCTTTTTATCCAAGTATTGGATCAGGAAGCTGGCAGCGAAGATCTTTTTAGCGACTTCCGGCTTGTAGTGTTCATCTAGGATTTCAAGAATGAAATTTTTATGTGAGCTCTCCATATGTTCTATAGCAGGTCTTGCGGTTTAGTTCCGAGAGCTTTGGCTAGCTTTTCGATGTTTCTTAGAGAAACGTTGCGTGAGCCCCGCTCAACATCGCTCACGTAGGTACGGTGAAGCCCGGATTTTAAAGCAACCTCTTCTTGTGAAAGATTTTTCTGCTTTCGCAATTCGCGAAGCCGTTCACCAAATTTTTTCTGTATGTCGACCATAAGTAACTGTCACTTATGAGCTACATAGTAAATCTTCAGTAAATCTTGAGCCACAGACTATAAGTGACATTTTATGGATTTGCCAAAACTCCAGAAGTAAGCAAACAAATGGGCTGTATGCAGCCCTCTTTTGTCGCTTCTGTGAATAACGCCGCCTTCCCATCCGGCGAGTTCCATATGCTTGCTCCATGCTTACTTTGGAGCAATGCCGCCGCATCGATCCCGACCTCGCCAATCTCCCCGACGAGGAGCTTTTGGCGTTACGCGACAAACTCTACGCCGTGGCGAACACGGCTTTGGATTCTCTTGGCCGTCACGAAGCCTCAAATCCGGCTCACGCGCCCGCTCTGCTCCCCGAAGGCGACAAAGTCGCTTAACTGATGCGCTATGCCTGAAACAAGCCTCAAGGCCTGCATCATCTATTGCCGTGTATCCTCGAAGGAACAGGTAGAGGGTACGAGCTTGGAAAATCAGGAACGGCATTGTCGCGAGTACGCCGAACGGAACGGTTTAGCCGTTCTCAAGGTGTTCGTCGAAATGGGTGAATCAGCAAAGACGGCAGACCGGACAGAGTTCACGAAAGCAATCGCTTTTTGCACCCAGAAGAAAGGCCGCGTCCAGCATTTCATCGTCTACAAGATTGATCGCTTCGCTCGCAATCAGGACGACCACGTTGTTGTTCGGAGTCTTTTGAAACGAGCTGGCACAGAGCTCCGTTCTGCCACGGAAACATTCGATGAAAGTGCGACGGGGAGAGTTATGGAAGGAATGCTTTCCGTGTTCGCAGAATTCGATAACAACAATCGCCGCGAGCGCTGCAAAAGCGGGATGCAAGCTCGCGTACGTGAAGGTATTTGGTGTTGGGCGGCACCGCTCGGCTATCACAGGCCGATCAAGGGCAAGAAAACTAATATCATGCCTGAACCTGATCGAGCTCCACTCATTCGTTTGGCGTTTGAGCTCTATGCGAAAGGCACCTATACATTCAAGGCGCTTGCTCAGCTCTTGGGAGATCGCGGACTCCGCACCCGTGAAGGGAAATATCCGCTTCAACAAACGCTTGAGAAAATCATCACAAACCCCGTCTACTGCGGTCGAATCAAGGCATTCGGGGAGATGGCGAAAGGCAATTTTGAATCCATTGTCGACGAGGCTCTGTTTGCTCAATGCCAGAACGTGAAGAGCGGACTTCATCTCAAAGGGAAGCCTCGAGTATTCAACAATCCCGCTTTCCCATTGCGGCGGTTCGTAGTCTGCCGGCATTGCAATCAGCCGCTGACCGGAAGTTTTGCTCGTAGTCGTAGAGGCAAGCGCCATCCGTACTATCATCACGGTAGCAAGAAGTGTACGCATTCCAAATCCATTCAAAGGGCTGTATTTGAGCAGAAGTTTGTTCAGCTTTTGGAAACTATCGAACCGGACACGAAGTACGAAAAATTATTTAAGGCAGTCGTTCTTGATGCCTGGCAGGAACGGTACAAGAAATTTGATGAGACCAATGCTCGTGTTCGCAAGGATATCGAGAAACTCGAGCACGAACGTCAGACCGTCTTCGATTTTCATCGCAACGGCAAATACACAGATGACGAATTTGTAACTCAAAAGCACTTGGTCAACGAGCGCATCGATCAAAAACGGCTGCTACTCCAAGATGCGCGACAGAAAGAGCTGAACATGGAAAAGGCTCTCGATTATTGTTTCTATTTTGTCCGCAACGCTTCCAAGATTTGGATGGATTTGGCCGACGATTACGAGGCTCGCATTAACCTCCAGCATCTTATTTTTGCAAAACCGCTCACTTTCGATGGCGATTCTTTTGGAACCCCCGAATTGTCGCTAGTCTTTGCACAAAAAAAGACTTCTCCTGATGAGAAGTCCTTTTTGGTAGCTCGTAGGGGAATCGAACCCCTATTGACGGCTTGAAAAGCCGCTGTCCTAACCATTAGACGAACGAGCCACGGTAGATTCCTTCTTTTAATTCCCTCCGAATTTTACCTGAGCGTTTGACCTGCTTCTCTCTTTGTAAAGCTTCTGTCTTGCTCTGATACATTTCGGAGTAAATTATTTTATAAGGAATAAATGGTTTTGTCGAAAAGGTGGTGCCGGCATTGTGTTCTGCTAATCTTCGTTCCGGATCACTCGATGAACCGATATAGAATCGACCCGTTCTTATGCTTTGCAGTACATAGACCTAGTACATATTGACGCTGTCTCCGGCGAAGCCGGACCCGGCTCCGCCGGGCTAACCATTAGACGAACGAGCCACGTGCGATCAAAGGTCGTTTCGGGGCGAGCTTCAAATGTGCCAAGAGAATACGTGTTTTTTACCCTCGCGTCAAGATGATATATAAAAAGGAGTATACTATGGTCATGAAACACGAACAACGATTTCCTTGGCAGAAGCAGGAGGTTATCTCTATCGGAGAGGAGAAAGAGCGTATCCGTAAGCATCTCCACCAGCTCCATGTTGCCGAAGGTCGCTTCTTGGCTAAAGGAGTATTTTTTGATGTGTATGAATTGGATTTAGAAAACGGCTCCGATCAAGCCAGTTCCTATGTGTTCAAAGACTTTCGTAGTGGGGACGTGATCATGTCGCCGGAAGAGCAGGTCGCGTTATTTCAACATCAATATTATGAATGGCGATCGTTAAAGCATGTTCTCGGTGAACATTTTTTTCCAGCCTCAGTTTGGTTACGCTCTCCGGCATTTTCCGATGATCAAGCGCATGGATTTTTTTCTATCCCAGGTAAAACCGCAAATACCATGGAGCGTTTTGTAAGGGTTCAGGCAGATCGACAGCTTTCCAATCGGTATAGCAGTGATGATAGAAAAAAGGGTACGATAAAAAAGTTGATGAGCCGTGTCGGTGATTTGATTCGTGATCAGCATGAAGAAAAGCTATTTGTTGGGGGAATCGTTCAAGAAAAAATCCACGGTCTCTCGCTGAAGGAGGCGCTTACACGTTTACCAAAAGCAACCGATATGGTTCGACAGGCATTTCGTCATAATGTAAAAACCTTGATTCAAGGATTAAGGACGTACCATGACACGAATCCGTACGGAGCTTTTACTTGGCATGGATTGGAGAGCGAAAACGTGATGGCAGAAATCGACAAACAGGGAATGTTGACGGGACGCATTCAAATTATTGATGCGAATTTTACAGAGCGGCCAAATAAAACATTTAAGAAATCAGTAATTTCCAAGTTAGAAAAGAATGTTTTTCAAAGGCTAGAACGTATAGTAGATTCAGTATAGATGCATGCCCCATCTCAACGAGAAAATTGATTTTACCGTCACGGTGTATATTGTGTTTCAGAACAAGGTCTTGCTCCGTATGCACGATAAGTATGGCATTTGGCTGGGGCCAGGCGGGCATATTGAGCGAGACGAGGATCCGACGGAAGCAGCTATTCGTGAGGTCAAAGAGGAGGTGGGATTGGATGTGGAACTGTTTCCGACGCCTATTCCTGTGCATTCCAGCATCGAACGCTATCGCGAGTTAACACCTCCGCGTTTTATCAATCGTCATAACATTACAGACATCCATGAGCATGTGGATTTTATTTTCTTTGCGCGAGCCACGAGCGATCAAGTGATACAGGGGGAGTCAGAAAAAAGCGATGAGTGTCGGTGGTTTAGTATGGAAGAGCTGGATGATCCAAAGAATTCTTTCCCCCAAAATGTGCGAGTATATGCCAAGACGGCGCTTAAGGAAGTAGAATAAAAAACACAGTTTCTTGTGCTACAATAGCCTCATGTTCATTGTTGGAGGAATCGTGCTTCTCGCCTGCCTGTTTTATTGTTTAGGCAAAGCGGCGGATTATGTCGTGACACACGCTTTGCAGATAGCGATTCACTGGAAATTGCCCCTATCGCTTATTGGTTTGATCCTTGGTTTGGGGACGTCGCTTCCGGAATTTGGTGTTGGCATCCAATCTCTGGTCTCGCGTGTTGAGGCATTCTCTATTGGTAATTTGTTAGGGGGTATTCCTCTTTTGTTTGGTTTGATTCTTGGTTTGCATATTTTTTTTCATCGCGACGTTTCATCCCGCAAAAAAATACAGCCACTTTTTTATTCCTTTTTGTATTTTCTTGTTCCGATGGCGCTTGCTCTAGACGGCGCTATTCAATGGTGGGATGGATTGATTCTGATAGGAGGATACGTGGTCTTAGCTCATGCATTGATGAAGAACACAGAGATGAAAGAACCGTTGAGGATTCCAAATAGAAGTATGCATCATGTTTGGAAGTTTGGTATCGCTCTTGCTCTTATTTTGATTCTTTCTTATTTCATCGTACAGATCAGTCTTCGTCTCCTAGGCTATTTTTCCTGGTCTCCACTTATTCTTGGAGCGATTATTTTAGCGATCGGCACAAATCTTCCAGAAATAGTCATTACCCTTCAATCGTGGAGGCGGCAGAAAAAGCACCTCGCCATGGCCCACATTTTGGGTTCTGCATTAGCCAATCTCTTTTTTCTAGGTTTCTTTTCTCTGATTCGTCCTTTCGCTATTCTGGATTCGGATGCTTTTATTTTGTTTGGATGGGCCGCCCTGTTTGCCGGATTATTTTATTGGTTTGCTAAAACAGAACATCGGCTTCGCCGATGGGAAGGAGCGTTTCTTGTGAGCGCCTATTTGATGTTTGTCCTGGTATCATCGCTGATATGAGTGCTACGCCTCTCATCGCGTCCTCTGCTTTATTGTCTCAAAAAGGGCTGACAGCAGATCAAATTAAACGGCGACGCGCAACATATGGGTGGAACGAGCTCCCGGAGCCAAAAACGCCTTCGCTGATTTGGATTTTTTTTACGCAACTACGTGCGCCGTTTAGTCTAGTTTTAATGGCAGCAGTCATCACTAGTCTTTTTTTTAATAAACACGTAGACGCCATCATTATCGGTGCCGTTATTTTGATCAATGCAACGATTGGACTTTTGTATGAGGAGAGAGCGAATCAAGCTTTGAACGCTCTGAAGCAAACCTTTGTGCCTACCTGCCGCGTGCGGCGCGCTGGGCGGGAAGTGGTGATCCAAGCCAGAGAGGTCCTCCCGGGAGATATTTTATTATTGAATGAAGGGGAGCGTGTGGCGGCAGACGCGCGTTTGATGAGTGTACATGGATTGCAGGTCGATGAATCGATGCTCACCGGTGAGTCAATCCAAGTGACAAAAACAGACGGCGAGCTTGTGCTTTCCGACAACGCCCCACTCGGAGACATTCGTAATAGGGTGTTTGCGGGAACCTTGGTTGTGACAGGGAGGGGAGAGGCTGAGGTTGTGGCCATCGGTTTAGCGACCCAGATGGGCAAAATTGCCTCAGCGCTCAATGAACCACACACCGATACACCGCTCGTTGCAAAAATGAAGCGTTTATCGCGACATCTTTTAATGGGAATCGCCATAGGATCGATCGCGCTCTTTATCTACTCGCTGATTTTAGGTCGACCGATTTCGATGGTGCTTCCCATGCTCCTCAGCTTGTTCGTCTCGGTGATTCCCGAAGGTTTACCCATGGTCGTGACAGTTGTCCTTGCGCGCGCCGTTGCTGTCATGGCCAAAAAACGCACAATCGTAAAACAACTTCTTGGAGTTGAAGGGTTAAATGACGTCGATGTTTTGTGTACGGATAAGACGGGTACGTTAACCAAAAACGAATTGGTTGTTCACGACATTTGGAAGGCGATTGGAGTAGATCCAGCAATGTTTACGCGAGCTTTGCTCCAGTTAGCCCATGGATCAAACGATCCAATCGAACGAGCGTTTGTCGCGTTTGCGTTAAAACAGGAAGTGACCGAGGAGGGTCGCGTGGTGGAAGAATTACCCTTTGATTACAAAACCCGTGTACGCAAACGACTGGTCGAGTTTGATGGTCAAATGTTTGCTT